>JAWOIF010000105.1:0-4384 GCA_046484805.1 Bacteroidales bacterium | reverse complement strand
AAGAAACGGATAATAAGCTGCGATGAGTTTTGAATTTTCACGGTCGCTCATTTTGTCGCATGTAATGAGCCTTTGATGAAAGTATTCCTCATTGTTGAGCTTGTCGCCGGAGGTCTTGTAGCCCTCCTTCTCGAGCTGTTTGTCCAGCCGTTCAACGCCAAAGTATTTGTCGTTGCATACATACTGGATCGACAGGTTGTCAGACAATACGTAGTACTTTTTGCATTTTGATGTCTTTTCGACTGCAATAGTGGCCGTCAGGCCGGTGTTCTGATATGAGATGCGGAACCCTTCAAGTTCTTTCCCGTTAACGACAACAGGTTGTTCCATGGTCTCAATCCGGTAGTCTCCAAGTGCTGTCCAGGTTTTTCCTTCAGCAACAAATTTTTGTGAAAACGATGCAGTACAGATAAGAGCAAGCACTGCGGTAAAAAACATTCTTTTCATGGCTTAAAAGATTAATTAATAATTGTATAAATCGCTTTTACTGTCTATATCTTTGTGACTGTCCATATTCGCAAAGACCATAGTTTAAATCTCATACCGAAATTAAGCTATTCCCGGAAACAGAAAAGCCCTATCCAACGGATGGCATGTTTGGATTAACGGATAGCAGGAATGTTTTGAGTCTGGTACTTTATTCCACCCTTATCATGGCAGTTTTCGCGGTCAATCCAGCTGAGGAGGCCGTGATTTCCAAATCTCCTTCTTCGAAACCGGATTGTACTATGAGCAGAGCCTTTCCGTAGAAAAGCCTGACAAAATCGGCCTGGAAGGGATCCAGCGACTGCGGGTCCCCGTTCCCGACACCAGCTGATTTGCCGGCTCCTTTGACGGAGAGATCAATACGGTTATCGGCCAGAGGACAAAGATTGCCATTACTGTCGCAGGCTTCGATAACTACAAAAGAGAGATCCATGCCGCCTGTCGATATGGTGCCACGATCGGGAGTAAGTCTGATCTCATAAGGTTCACCGGCCGTTTTCATAAGGCTCTCTCCGATTTTGACACCCTCCTTATATGCAACCGCTTTAAGCTCGCCTGTTTGATATATCATATCTTTCCACATCAGCCTGTATCTCTCAGTTGAATTCCGGGCTGTCGGATTCTTGCACTTCATTCCCATCGATTTTCCGTTAAGGAAAAGCTCGGCGCAGTCGCCGTTGGTATAGACGAAGACAGGTATATTTTCGCCTTCCATCTTACCCCAGTTCCAGTGAGGAAGGATATGAACTGTTGTTTCATCAGGTTTCCACTGGCTTTTATACAGATAATACCTGTCCTTAGGAATGCCGCACAGGTCAACAATCCCGAAATAACTGCTGCGGGAGCCGCGCTTGCCTGCCAGATTCATCCTTTTTACATACATGTCGCCGTATGGTGTCGGCTCCCCTAGATAATCGATACCGGTCCACACAAATTCACCGGCTATGTACTCTTCGTCCTGCTGCCACATAAAATCATCATCGGGAATTTCAGCCCAGGCGGGAGCGTTGAGGTCATAGGAGCTTACCTGAAGTGAGTTTGTGAAGGATGTCTTTTCATCAGGTAGGGGTAGTTCATAGAACCCCCGTGTGCTTACAGTCGATCCTGACTCGGCTATAATCACGGATTTGTTCGGTTCCAGCTGACGGGCCAGGCTCCACCGGCGGTCGTAGTTATAACTGTGCACATCGTAATACTCAAAATGACGCATGGCAGGTGCGTTCGCATTGTCACAGGCCATTGTGACAGGCCTGGTGGGATCAAATTTGCGTACATAGTTGACCATTGTGTTGAGCTTCTGGAATCCGTTATTGCTATTGGTCTGAATATCACCCATCTCGTTGCCGACGCTCCAGATGAATACAGAGGGATGGTTCCTGTCACGCATTACAAAATTTCTGATATTGCGGTGGGTAAAATCCTCAAAATCGGTATCCGGTAAGATGTCTGCCTTATTGTCCCATTTGTCGAAAGCTTCATTATATACCAGAAGGCCCATTCTGTCGCAAAGGTCAAGCAGTTCGGGTGCAGGAATATTATGACTGGTACGAATGGCGTTGACCCCCATCGATTTCATAATTTCGAGCTGTCTTTCCATCGCCCTTGTATAAAATGCTGCTCCAAGTGGTCCGTGGTCGTGATGAAGGTTTACGCCGTAGAACTGAACACGTTTATCATTGAGGTAAAACCCGTTGTCGGCCGTAAAACGCATGGTCCTGATGCCGAAGGGCGTGATGTAAGTGTCGGTGATCTTATCACCTATGTATACAGTTGTCTTAACCTGGTATAGGACCGGATTATCCAGATCCCATCGCTCAGGTTTTGTCAGGATAAAAGTCATCTCGATATCTGCGCTCCTGCCTGCTGCTATTGACCTTCCGGCAGATCGTTGAGCAATTTCATTACCGGCCGGATTGATAATGGTGTTTTCAATCCTGATATCTCCTGCGGCGGCGGCCTTGTTATGCACTGTGGCCATTATGCGGACGCTGGCATAATCAGGCTTTACTATAGGTGTTGTAACATATGTTCCCCATATTCCCACGTGGACCGGATCGGCCACGATCATGCTGACTTTCCTGTAGATGCCTGCCCCCGGATACCAGCGGCTCCCGTGATTACGGGTATCAACATGCACCGAAAGGATATTCTCTTTTCCGGGCCGAAGAAACCCTGTAACGTTCAGATAGAATGAATTATAGCCATAATCCCATTTACCTGCAGGTTTCCCGTTGATAAATATCTCAGGGAAAGCCATGACCCCGTCAAATAAAAGATAAACCTGTTTACCCTGCCATTCCGCGGGGATATCAAGTTTTTTGCGGTACCACCCTTCGCCGCTCCATGGAAGTTTACCGGTGTTCCCGTCTCCATCTGCCATAACAGGGCCCTCAATGGCCCAGTCGTGAGGGATGGTAACACTCTGCCATTTTGAATCATCGAAGTTTATCTGGGATGCACTTTCGAAGTTCCCCCTGGCAAACTTCCAGCCTGTCTGAAGAGTGATAACGTCCCGGGCCAGGATTCCTGACGAAAGAATAATAAACAACGCCAGGCTGACAACCAGCCTTACAATAATTGCTCTGTATTTCATGCTGATTGATTTTATTTGAGTGTGATCCTGATCACCCCGTTAGCTCCCTGCGCCCCATATAATGATGAACGGACATCATCAATGAACTCGATATATTTCACATAGTCAGGGTTAATATAGGAGATATCGTTGACGATCTTTTCGTCAACAACCAGCAGGACCCTGGGGTTGGAATCAAATGAGCGGACCCTGGTATTTACAATGGTGGTTCCCTGAACCCTTACATTATATATCTCACTGCTGATAAGCTCGTATATCGATTTGTATATTGAATAATCTTTGCCGGACGAACCTGCTCCCCGCTGTGTTGCTCTACTCAGTGCCTCCTCGGATACATGTCCGTTCTGCACTGCCAGGTTAAAGTTGTTTCTTCTGTCAACATATACCAGGTCAGCAACATAAACATTGTCTCTTTTCAGCCTGAGCCTTTTATCCCTGAATCCCGCTGCAGAGATATTGAGGACATCATTAGGATATGCTGTGATGGCAAAATTGCCTGCTGAGTCTGTGAACACTGTCTGCCCCGACCTGGCAGCCGATACCTTCGCATTGTTCAGCGGTATGCTTTTAAAAGTCGTTACTACACCAGTGATAAGTGTCTGGTCCTGTGCAAAAGACTTAAAACTGAATACCGTGACAATCAGTATCGAGAAAAGGATTATGATTTTTTGTTGCATTGCTTATCTGATTATCTGGTAAAGTTAATAAATCTCCATGGTAATTCCGCGAACATTCAGGGGGAATCGGCCAACAGATACTGACTGACCGTCTCTGCCAGCGGAGTAATAAGCTACGGCTGTTAGCGTAATTGCAACCGCTCCGGGATTACAGGGTTTGTTGGGATCAGAATCTTGTATTTACCACATTGGAAAACTTTGATCCAAAGGTATAAGCAAGTCCTATGGTGCCGGACATCTGATAGCTGGTCGACTGACGACGCTGCTGAAGCAGTATCTCTTCAAGAGAAAGAGCACCTGCCGGGAGGGCAACCAGGTCGTTGATAAAGTCGAAATTGCCGCTTAAACTGAGCGACAGACCCTTGAGTATCCTGAAATCAAGTCTTGAAGACAATTCTACCCTGTTGGCCTTAAAATCATGAAAATAATGTGAACCGGATATACCGGCCCTGAATAACCCCCAGGGTTGCTGAAAATTGGCTGATATGTTCAGAGAATGGCTTGCGAGACTTTCTTCAAGCTTTGAGAATATAGTCTCTTCAATGTAATTATGATGACCAACTCCTATCTGGTATACTACCGTGATTGCCTTACGGCTTGACTCCCTGTAGGGAAAAAAGCTGTATTC
>JAWOIF010000095.1:0-8036 GCA_046484805.1 Bacteroidales bacterium | reverse complement strand
GGTGATGACGGGTTCGGGACAAGTGTTACAAAGGCGTTTAGCGGACAACAGGTGTATAGCACAATCAACGCATTAGTTGACCAGTCACGAAATGCTGGCACATGGATCACATTCGACACGGTATATGATGGATCTCTTCCGTTCGTGTTCAAGACCTTCACAGAGCAACGGGGCAATGATATTCGAGACAGAGTCACATTATCCGTAGAGGCTGGCAGTTTATCAAATCCAGTATTGTCGTGGAATTACATCGACGAAAAGACAGCCGCTTATGTTGGTGGCAAAGGTGAAAAAGAAGCGCGCTTGCTTGGTAGCGCTACCAGTGATGCTATAAATGATTCTGTGTGGTCGAGACGTGAAGCGGTGAGTGAGAACTTTCAGGTCACAACTGAAGCCGGACTGAATAACGAAGCAAGGGAATTGCTGAACAAGTACAAAGGCAAGCTAACACTTACCGGACAGATAGCATCAACGAAGGGGCTGTTATACGGGCGGGACTGGAATTATGGGGACAGAGTACAGGCGACATATCTGGGCAAGACGTTCGATTGTCGTATCAATGGTTATGAGATCAACTACTCAAGATCAGGCGGTGACACGGTTGATCAGGTAACAGCCTTTATTCGTGGGGAGGAGGACATCTAATGTCAGGACAATTAGACCCTATCCAGTTGATGCGAAAAATACCGGCCACCGGCACCCGATACCCTTCACCCGGACACCTTATACTGTACACCGGTTTGCATATTAGAAAATCTTTCCGTTACTTTGTCGCCAATAGTTTTGGTGGAAAGATTTGCACTGATTGCAACCACGGAAAAAAATGCTAAAACGTAAGAAATTCCACATTACAATCAACCAAGCTTCCCATCGTTTGTTTAACTTATAAAAGAGTACTCAAATGGGATATTTATTTACTTCAGAGTCGGTGTCGGAGGGTCATCCCGACAAGGTAGCCGACCAGATTTCCGATGCGCTTCTTGATGCTTTCCTCAAGGTCGATCCTGATTCGAAGGTGGCCTGCGAAACACTGGTAACCACAGGCTTAACAGTACTTTCAGGCGAGGTGAGAACCGAGGGTTACGTCGATGTCCAGGAGGTGGCCAGACGCGTAATAAACAGAATCGGCTATACAAAAGCCGAATATATGTTCGACGGCAACTCGTGCGGCGTCATCAGTACAATACACGAGCAGTCGCCCGACATCTTCCAGGGTGTTGCCCGTACTAAGCCTGAGGAGCAGGGCGCCGGCGACCAGGGTATGATGTTCGGATATGCTTGCCGTGAAATGGATAACTATATGCCTCTGTCCATCGAGCTTGCACATATCTTCCTTCAGGAACTTGCAGCCATACGCCGGGATGGGAAAAAGATGAAATACCTTCGTCCGGATTCAAAATCACAGGTAACCGTAGAATATGATGACAACGGTAAACCTGTACGCATTGACACCATAGTCGTTTCAACCCAGCACGACGATTTCATTAAGCCTGCCGACGGTTCGCAGAAGGCCGCCCGCACAGCAGAGAAGGAGATGCAGGAGGCAATCAAAAATGACGTTCAGGAGATATTGATTCCCCGCGTAATAAAAACCCTGCCGGCAAGAGTAAAAGCCCTCTTTAAAGACGGCAAATACAGGCTGCTCGTCAATCCGACAGGCAAGTTCGTGATCGGCGGTCCGCATGGCGATACGGGACTCACAGGCAGGAAAATAATAGTAGACACATATGGCGGTCGTGGCGCCCATGGCGGTGGCGCCTTCTCGGGCAAGGACTCTTCAAAGGTTGACAGGTCGGCGGCATACGCCACGAGGCATATAGCCAAGAACCTGGTGGCCGCAGGAGTAGCCGATGAGGTGCTGGTGCAGGTGGCCTATGCCATCGGTGTTGCTCAACCGGTGGGCCTTTACGTAAATACCAACGGCACCTGCAGGGTAAAAGATAAGAAAGGTAATGTAATTTCAGACGGCGATCTGGCCAACAAAATTGGCAAGTTCTTCGATCTGAGACCCTACTCAATAATAAAGAAGTTCGGACTCAGGAACCCGATTTTCGAACCCACCGCAGCATACGGCCATTTCGGACGCGATCCGTACACAAAAGAGGTCGAGGTGTGCTACCCGGTAAAGGGAAGCAAGGCACACAAGAACAACGGAGGGGAATGCTATACCATTAAGGCTGAATTCTTCGCGTGGGAAAAACTGGATATGGTCGATGTAATTAAAAAGGAGTTCGGGATACAGAGTTCATAGAGTTCATAGAGTTCCCAGGGCGAACTCGCGACCTACCTGCGCAACACGAAGCCGAAGGCAAATCAGATATCAGAAATCTTCTCCCCGGTTAGATGCCGGAACACCTCTTCGAGGCTGTTCTCCTGTTGTCGCAGGCTCAGTACGGTAAGTGACTGAGCAACCGCAAAAGCAAACAGTGCAGGTCTGATATCAGACCCGTCAAAAGATTCTATCAGGTACTCCCTGCCACGGCCGCGCATCACGCCGCCCACACCGGCAACCGCAGCGAGCAACGCAGGATCAGTATCTCCGTCGAACTCCACAACTACTATACTGCTCTTCCGGTTCATCAGCTTCAATATATTCTCCTTGGTATCGTCAGCCCTGACAACTCCCCTGTCAATAATGATTACCCGGTCGCATATAGCCTCCACCTCCTGCATAATATGAGTCGATATCATCACAGTCTTCTGCCGCCCGGCCTCTGAAATCAGGTTCCTTATGGCAACTATCTGGTTGGGGTCGAGGCCCGTGGTCGCCTCATCGAGAATCAGAACATCAGGATTGTGAACCAGGGCCTGTGCAAGTCCCACCCTCTGCCGGTAACCCTTCGACAGCTCGCCAATGCGTTTCCTCCGCTCCGGGGCAAGGCCGGTGACTTCAATAATATCGCTTACGGCACTGTCGCGGTCAGCACCCGAAAGATAGAACGATGCCACAAACGAGAGGTACTCCCTCACATACATATCAGGATACAAGGGGTTATTCTCGGGAAGATACCCTATACGTCTTTTCAGGTCAATGTTATCAGGTCCCACCTCAATGCCATCGATAGTCACCCTGCCCGAGGTGGCCGGAATATAACCGGTAATTATCTTCATCATGGTTGACTTACCGGCTCCGTTGGGTCCCAGAAACCCGGTTATGCGTCCGGCCGGCACCTCGAACGACACATTGTCGAGGGCTTTCTGGTCACCATAATTACGGGAAACATTTTCGACAACTACAGACATATAATATCAGATGTGCCGCCCTGTCAGGAGCGAGAAAAAACAACAACATAACCAGCCCGGACTTCCGGGAAAACGTCCCCCTACCCGCTGTACATAAACTGCCCTATACCGGCAAAGGTAGAGCGCGGGTTGACACAGCAAACCGGTATCTTCGAACTGTTGGCAATGATATACTGCTCCGATGCCCCGACAATATAATCGGCCATGGTAATGTTCTTGGTGGTTACAATCACTATCATGTCGGCATTTATCTCCTGCGCAAAGTCGATGGTCTGCTGGGCAAGGTTCCCTTTGGGTATCTCGTGAATTTCGTATTCTATATTATTCTGGGCGAAGAATTTAATAGCAAAGTTCACGTTTATGTTGGTCTTCTTCAGAAGGTTCTTGTCGGTTGTCTTTGTCTTAAGCAGGTGTATCTTGGATTCGAAGTATTTACCCATGAATATTGCCATAGAGAGTTTCTCCTTGTTCTCCCTGTGGAAATCAACCGAGAACACAATATTGCTGAACTTCTCATCATCCTTCGGCGGGTCCTGCACCACAATAAACGGAGCCTTGGAACTCACAATCACCTTCAGCGCCCAGCTGCCCGTAAGCTTTTGCATCCCCTTCATCCCATGGGTTCCCATCACCACGAGGCTGGCTTCATTATCATTAACATAGTCACCAATGGCGGTAAAGATGCTTCCCTTTGTCAGGTGATGCTTCACCGTAAGACTGTATTGCTGGCTTGTATTTTCGGCCATAGCCCGCAGCTTTTCGCGTTTTGCAGCTTCAACCCCGGGCATCATCGTCTTGTCGAGTATGTGAAGCAGCACAATGTCACCATTTATCTGCCGCGCGATCCTTGCAGCATGCTTCAGTGCATTTCCTGCAACCTCGGTAAAATCCCACGGCACAACGATCAATTTGTTAGTCGGTTCCATAATTTCAACATCTTTCCGTTTATAATCGTAAAATTATCATTTTTTTACCAAAACAAGCGGTCTCGCGACCTACTTTTCTTTAACGTCAGAGTTTGACAAATATGATGTTTTTCCCCGAAACAAACAGCATATTGTCAGCTACAGCCAAACAATTTCGTATTTTTGCACCGTATTTTTAAATTTTTGGCGGAACCGGGGGCTCCCGTAAACCGCCAGCACCGGATAGCATATGAAAAGGTACAAGGTAAAAGAACTACTCAAAAACGGTATTGCAGGAACCGAGATTCTTGTAAAAGGATGGGTGCGCACCAGGCGCGGAAACAAAAACGTGGCATTCATTGCCCTCAACGACGGCTCAATTATCAATAACATTCAGATAGTCGCCGATATGGCAAAATTCGATGAGGCCCTCATCAAAAATGTCACCACCGGCTCATGTATCTGGGCAAAGGGAACGCTGGCCGAATCGCAGGGACAGGGGCAGCAGGTGGAGATACAGGCTTCGGAGATAGGCATCTACGGCACTGCCGACCCCGACACCTACCCGCTTCAGAAGAAGGGCCATTCGATGGAGTTCCTCCGTGAGATAGCTCACCTGAGACCACGTACAAACACCTTCGGGGCAATACTCCGCATGCGCCACGCCATGGCCTTCGCCGTGCATAAATACTACAACGACAAGGGGTTCTACTACCTCCATACGCCGATAATAACAGGAAGCGACTGTGAAGGAGCCGGCGAAATGTTCCACGTAACAACCTTCGATCTCAAAGAAGTACCCCGTAACGATGATGGAAGCATCAACTACCGTGAAGATTTCTTCGGCAAGGAGACCAACCTCACTGTATCGGGACAGCTCGAAGGGGAACTCGGAGCCCTGGCACTTGGTGAAATCTATACTTTCGGACCTACTTTCAGGGCCGAAAACTCAAACACACCCCGCCATCTGGCTGAGTTCTGGATGATAGAACCCGAAATGGCCTTCTATGACATCAACGACAATATGGACCTTGCAGAGGAGTTCCTGAAATATCTCATCAGCTACGCCCTTGAACACTGCACCGACGATCTCAACTTCCTGAATTCAATGGTTGACGATAAACTGATCGAAAGGCTCAGGTTCGTCCTTGAAAACGAATTCGTACGCATATCCTATACCGAGGCTGTTGAGGTACTTACCGCAGCAGACCGCAAATGGGAGTTCCCCGTGGCATGGGGCCGCGACCTGCAGGCAGAACACGAACGATACCTGGTTGAACAACATTATAAGCGTCCTGTTATTATTACAGATTACCCAAAGGAGATAAAAGCCTTCTACATGAAACAGAACGATGACGGCAGGACGGTAAGGGCAATGGACGTGTTGTTTCCCGGAATAGGGGAGATAATAGGAGGGTCGCAGCGCGAAGAGGTTCATGAAAAGCTTCTCTCACGCATAAAGGAGATGGGACTGAAAGAGAGTGACTTCTGGTGGTACCTCGAGACCCGCAGGTACGGAACTGCTCCGCATAGTGGCTTCGGCCTGGGCTTCGAAAGACTAATTCTTTTTATGACCGGAATGAGCAACATCAGGGATGTAATACCATTCCCGCGAACTCCCAAAAACGCTGAATTCTGAAACAGGATAAAGAGATATGGTAACGCTGAACCAGAGACTGCAGCAGAAGCTTCTTCAGAAGCTGTCACCACAGCAGATACAGATGATCAAGCTGCTGGAGGTGCCTTCCATGATGCTGGAACAGCGAATAAAAAAAGAGCTTGAAGAGAACCCGGCACTCGAGGAAGGTCCAGACGAGGAGACTGCTGACGTGGCCGATGATGTACAAGAAGATGAACTGTTTGATGACAAAGATCAGGAGGAGTTTACCATTGACGATTACATCGACGACGATGATATCCCCGACTACCGCCTTCAGTCAAACAACTACAGCAAGGATGAAAAAAGGGCAGAGATACCCTTCTCGGCAGGATCGTCATTTCATGAGCATCTGCAGTCGCAGCTCGGACTGAGGTCTCTTACCGACAAGCAGAAGGTTCTGGGTGAATATATCATCGGTAATATCGATGAAGACGGATATCTGCGCCGTGAAATATCAAGCATCTCCGATGACCTTGCGTTCCTTCAAAACCTTGAGGCAACTGAGGATGAGCTTGAGGAGGTTCTGGAAGTGATACAGGATTTCGACCCGGCAGGTGTGGGGGCACGGACGCTGCAGGAATGCCTTCTGCTGCAGATATCACGAAGGGAGGATAGCAATGGAAACGTCGCTGTGGCGAAAACAATACTGACCTCTTATTTTGAAGAGTTCACCAAACGGCATTATGACAAGATAAGCCAGCGGCTCGAACTGACAGATGACGAGCTCAGGGCCGCAATAGACGAGGTGCTGAAGCTTAACCCGAAACCCGGAGGCTCAGTGGCCGATCCTTACAGCCGTACCGCGCAGCAAATTATCCCCGATTTCATTCTCGAGCAGACCGAAAACGGTCTTGACCTTCATCTTAACAGCCGCAACCTGCCTGACCTGAAGGTGAGCAGGACATATTCCGAAATGCTTGAGGCATACAGTCGCGACAGAAACAGTAACAAGGAACTGAAGGAGGCTGTCTCTTTCGTGAGGCAGAAACTCGACGCTGCAAAATGGTTCATCGACGCTATCAGGCAACGGCAGAATACCCTGCTGCTGACTATGAACGCCATTATCGAATACCAGAAGGAATACTTTGCCGACGGTGACGAAACCAAAATGAAGCCTATGATCCTGAAGGATATAGCCGAAATGACAGGACTCGACATTTCAACGGTTTCAAGGGTAGCCAACAGTAAATACATACAGACACACTTCGGAATATACTCCCTGAAATTTTTCTTCTCAGAGGGTTTGCAGACTGACAGCGGCGAGGAGGTATCAACCCGGGAGATAAAGAAGATACTTGAAGAATGCCTGGCCGGAGAAGACAAGAGGAAGCCCCTTACCGACGAAAAACTTACCGACATTCTGCAGGAGAAGGGATACCAGATTGCACGCCGTACCGTTGCCAAGTATCGCGAGCAGCTTAATATACCGGTGGCGCGGTTGAGAAAGGAGATAGGATGAGCGGGGCCGAACATGAGCAATCAGGCAGCTCGTCTGAAGAACGATACATGATGAGCGGTCTGCCCGTACGTTTTGCAGATCATGCCGCCAGCTTTATTACCCTGGTTTTTCACCCCGTGATATTGCCGTTGTATGGACTACTGCTGATATTCAGCATCCCCGCCCTGCTTTCATTTCTTCCCGGCCCGGCGAGACGTATCATCTTTACCATGGTACTGGTCAATACCGTAATACTTCCAATCGCCATGCTGCCGCTGCTGAAGCTCAGGAATGTCATTTCGTCATACCGCCTTGAGACCAGGGGCGAGCGTATTATACCTCTGCTGATGACCTCGCTCATGTATTTTATTACCGCGGTTATGGTATTTCGTCTTCAGCTGCCATCACTGATAAAGGTCTACATCTTTGCAGCATCATGCACACCCGATAACCAGCCACCTTGGCACGGGTGCCGGTACCGCCTTCCTGCACAGCCCGCACCAGCATCTCGCGCACCTGCTGTGCTACCTCCGGGTCAATGACCTGGTGGCCCCGCGGCAGCTCATTCCTGTCGAGTTTGAAAAAGCTCGTCGGATACTGTTTGCCATCGTTACCCAAAGTGGCATAGGCGCCGGCAAGCTGCAGGGGGGTCCCCGACAGAGCGTACCCATAAGAGATGGTCGGGCGGCACCAGCACACCCGGTCTCTCCGGGATCACCGAGTCCCTCACCCCACCCTTGGCCGGGGCCACAACCGGAAGGCCGCTGGCCAGAGCCTCCATCACCACGTT
>JAWOIF010000231.1:0-19496 GCA_046484805.1 Bacteroidales bacterium | reverse complement strand
GCGTAGGAGGGCGTAAGAAAAAGGGCGTATGGGGGCGAAAAAGGGCGTAGAAGGGCGTAGGAGGGCGTAAGAAAAAGGGCGTAGGAATAAGGGCGTATGGGGGCGTAAGAAAAAGGGCGTAGGAGGGCGTATGAGGGCGTAGAGGGAACGATCGCCTTCTCATTGTCGCCGGCCGACAATAGCACCCCCTCTCTCTTTGTCGCCGGCCGACAATAGCACCCCCTCTCTCTTTGTCGCTGGCGGAAAGGCATAATGATTATAATGAATTGATATACAATAATATACAATAATGATATAGCAACAAATAACCAACAACTATGAAAATTCTACGCGTAAAAACGATTTTTATTCTGGTCCTTTTGTCAATGTCGGCCGTGATGGTACGGGCTCAGGGCAAATCAGACCTGAAAATGGAAGACATTATGAAGGGCTACGACTGGGTGGGCAACCTCCCCGACCAGATACAGTGGCTTAATCAGAGTGATTACTTCTTCTTCAGCTGGAATCCGGATAACAACCCTTCAGCACCCCAGTACAGCTATAACCTGAAGAACAAGGAACTGGCCATCACCGACGATGCCGTCAGGGATGCATTACCACCGCGCGGACTCGTATACAACAACAACCGCACCCGCTTCCTGTACGTAAGCAGTGGAGACCTTTACCTCCAGGAGGTCAGAAACGGTAAGGTCACCCGGCTCACCAACACGCTCGAAACGATCACCTCTCCCCGGTTTTCTCGTGACGAAAAGGAGATCATCTACCGGGTGGGTCTCAACATCTTTAAAAGGGACATCCAGACCGGTTTTGTAACCCAGCTCACCGACTTCCGTCAGGGCAGCGGCACCGGCAACTCACAACAGCAAGCTTCAGGTGGCCAAATGCAGCAGGGTAACCGTTTGCTTCAGGCAGGAACCGGGGCCGCATCGCGACAGAGCGGTTCTCTCACAGATCAGGACAGGTGGCTCAGGGATCAGCAGTCACAGCTGTTCGACTACTTTAAGGTGAGGCAGGAACAGCAGGCAAGTCAGAGAGGCCAGACGAGAGGAGATCAGACCGCACCTCCTGCACGCAATGAAAGACCGCGACCAATCAACCTGGGTGATGGAGGAGCCAGTAGTGTAGATATCTGTCCCAACCAGAGGTTTGTAACATATAATACCTTCGTGAGGCCATCGGAGTCTTCAAAGAGCACAATAGTCCCTAACTATATCACAGCATCGGGGTATGTCGAGAGCTTCAATGCCAGGGCAAAGGTCGGTTCCCCCATGAGCTCGGTGGGAATGAGTATCTATGATGCCGAGAATAGAACAAGTTACAACGTAAATACCTCAGCGATACCCGGAATCAGGGATGTGCCGGAGTATATGTATGACTATGGCTTCGAAGGAAAAGAGTTAAGTGAAGACAGGGCTGTTAATGTCGGCAGTGTTCTGTGGTCTGAGGATGGCCGCTACGCCGTGGTAAATATTACTTCACACGATAACAAGGACAGGTGGATTATGCTGCTCGATCCTGAGACAGGCGATCTTAAACTGCTTGATCGTCAGCGCGATGAGGCATGGGTAGGCGGTCCGGGCATCAGCGGCAGGAACATGGGGTTCATGCCTGATAACCGTCGCCTGTGGTTCCAGTCTGAGGAGAGCGGATATTCGCATCTTTATACCGTCGACGTGGAGACAGGTGAGAAGAAGGCCCTTACATCAGGAAAATTTGAAGTGTACAATCCTACAATATCGCTCGATAAAAAGTGGTGGTACTTCTCATCTAACGAGGTGCACCCCGGAGAAAGGCATTTCTACCGTATGCCTGTCAATGGTGGAACCAGGTCACAGATCACATCGATTCAGGGGAATAATGATGTATCTATGTCTCCTGATGAAAAATGGCTGGCAATACGTTATTCATATTCAAACAAGCCGTGGGAAATATTTGTAATGGAGAACAAACCCGGAGCAGTGGCCACGCAGCTTACCAGTTCACTCACCGAAGAATTCAAATCATACCCGTGGAGGGATCCGCAGATTGTTACCTTTACCGCACAGGACGGCGCTGAGGTGTATGCACGCCTCTATACCCCTGAAGAAGGTGTTAAGAACAGTGCAGCAGTTGTCTTCGTTCATGGGGCGGGCTACCTGCAGAATGTCCACAAATGGTGGAGCCAGTATTTCAGGGAGTATATGTTCCACAATATGCTTACCGATTTGGGGTATACCGTTCTTGATATCGACTTCCGGGCAAGCTCAGGCTACGGCCGCGACTGGAGGACAGGCATCTACCGTCACATGGGGGGGAAAGACCTTTCCGATAACGTTGACGGTGCAAGGTACCTGGTAGAAAACCATGGTATTGATGCAAAGCGAATAGGTCTCTATGGTGGATCATACGGTGGTTTCATAACGCTGATGGCAATGTTCACAGAACCCGGAGTCTTTGCTGCCGGAGCAGGTCTGAGGTCGGTAACAGACTGGGCTCACTATAACCACGGCTATACTGCAAATATTCTCAACACACCTGTTGCTGACAGTATAGCGTTTCAGAGGAGCTCACCAATAAATTTCGCTGATGGCCTCGAAGGGGCGTTGCTGATGTGTCACGGAATAATAGATGACAACGTGCAGTTTCAGGATATTATCAGGCTGACCCAAAGGTTTATTGAACTTGGCAAGGAGAACTGGGAACTGGCCGTCTATCCGGTCGAAAGACACTCTTTCACAGTAGCCAGCAGCTGGGTTGATGAGTACAAGAGGATACTTAAGTTGTTTAATGATAATTTACTAAAATAGGTGCCCGGTACCCGGGTATACTGCAAAATACAAACCAATAAACTAACTGATACACACCATGAGAAATCTATTATTTATTACGGCAATTGCTTTACTTATCGGGTCATCCGCTTTTGGGCAGCAGGATGCAGACAAAGAAGCCATCATGAAAGTCATAAAGACGGGCTACGTCGACGGACTGCAAAACTTTGGTGATACTGAGGTAACAAAGAAATGCTTCTATCCCGGGTTCTTTATTACCAATTATAATCCGGCTACCAACCAAATAACCCATACACCTATCTATAACTGGATTGAAGGGGTTGAGAGAACAAAGGCTTCCGGCAATATTCCTGATCGTAAAATAACTGTCGAATATGACATGATAGACGTTACGGGGTATACGGCTATGGCAAAAATCAGGCTTATAGAGAATGAAACAAAACTGCTCTTTACCGATTATCTTCTGTTATATAAGTTTCAGGATGGCTGGAAGATAGTTCAGAAAACCTATATGAGGCATTAAATAAGGGCGTATATATATAGGGCGTAGAAGGCCGTAGAAGGGCGTAGAAGGGCGTATGTATAGGGCGTAGAAGGGCGTAGAAGGGCGTATAGGGCGCAGGTATCAAAGCGTCATCTCGGCGCGGAACACAGTAACCGACTGACCCGATATGAGCACCCGTTCTCCGTTCATAGCTACCTTTAGAATTCCACTGCGTTTTGATATCTGGTGAGAAACGAACTCGGTTCGGCCTGTCTTATGATACCAGAAAGGGGTAAGTACACAGTGGGCCGATCCTGTAACCGGATCTTCATCAATCCCTACCGATGGAGCAAAGCACCTGACGCAAAAATCAAAATTGGTCTCCGAAGAGGGAGCGGTTATTATAAGGTGTCCCATTCCGGAGTGCCTCATCGCCCCGAAATCGGGATTAGCGTCACGCACTATATACTCATTGTTTACGAATGCAAGCACCCAGTCGTTTATACTGCTGTAAAGTTCTACAGGCTTAACTCCGGTAATCTTCTCAAATTCTTTCGGAACCTCTATCGGTATTAACGGATAGGCAGGGAAATCCATGGTTAGCCATGACCCGTTCTTTTTTATTTTCAGTTCGCCAGACCGCGACTGGAATACAAGCTCTTCACCTGGCTTAATGTAACCCGTCTCAAAAAGAATATGCGCTGCCGAAAGAGTGGCGTGTCCGCACAGGTTAACCTCGGCCACGGGAGTGAACCATCTGATGGTCAGTCCGGTCTTCATCGGAATAACGAATGCTGTCTCAGATACATTCATCTCGGCAGCAATGTTCTGCATCCACTCCTCAGGGGTGTTGGCATCGGCAATCACAACGCAGGCCGGATTGCCTGAAAAAGGTTCAGTGGTAAATGCGTCTACCTGATAAATTGTTTTCATGGCAAAAGGAATTTGTACAACCATACAAGATAGGCAAAAAAAACGAAAAATCTATTCACCGACGGAAATCAGGCATTCACAGATTTCAATCTTTTATTTACAATAGAAAACTTTTAAAACCGAAAAAGTTTAAACATTTTTGCAGCCAAATCTGTTAGGAGATCATGAACGATTGTAAAAACAAGATTATTGAGGAGGCATCGGTGATGTTCCGGACGTACGGGATAAGAGCTGTTACGATGGATATGCTTGCTTCGAACCTGGGTATATCGAAGAGGACAATTTACGAGAACTTCAGGGACAAGGACGAGTTACTGATTACAGTACTTGGGTGTATGGAGGAGAAGAGGAAGGAAGTAGTCGTCAGTACACTCAAAGAGTCAAAAAACGTAATTGAGGCTATTTTCAAACTTCTGCGTCTCACAGGTGACCATTTCAGAAACATGAGTCCGGCATTCTACACCGATATGAAAAAGTATCATCATGTAATTGAGAAGAGCGGACTGTGTTCCATTCCCGACTTGTCGGGTTCCAGGGCAATTGTTGATCAGGGGCTTGCTGAGGGAACAATCCGTGAAGGTATTGACCCCGAGATAGTCAACAGGGGCATGTTCGGTGTTTTCAGGCTTACCGGCGATTTTGAGCTGTTCCCTTCAGGTGAGTTTGTAAGGCAGGATATAATAAGTAATCTCTACATCAATCTGTTAAGGGGTGTATGTACGCCAAAAGGCAGGAGACTGCTGGAGAAATATGAGGAAGGATTCTCATTACAGTTCTAACCAAATGGCAGATGATATTATTAACACAAAGAATTTAAACAAAATGAAGCTAATGAAAAGATTTTTGATTTACACAATGGGTTTTCTGATGGCGCTTTCATCACCAATACTTCGTGCGCAGACTGAAACCGGTGAGCTGAGCCTTTCTCTGGCCGGGGCGCAGGAGTATGCGCTAAAAAACAATCTGGCTGTGATTTCAGCAAGGTATGATGTTGAAGCATCGAGGTTTATGCTCTGGGAGGCAATCTCAGCAGGTTTACCTCAGCTGAACGCAAGCGCATCACTCAATGATAATCTTAAGCTTATGACAACCCTGCTGCCAGGCGAGTTTTTCGGTCAGCCGGGAACCAAGATTCCGGTTCAGTTCGGATCGAAATACAACTCAAGCTTCGGAGCCCAGGCTTCGCTGCTGCTGTTTAACGCTCCTTATCTTGTTGGCGTGCAGACCTCACAGTTGGCAGGTAAGCTGACCGGACTCAATCTTGAGCGGTCAGAGCAGGAGACAAGGGAAGCAGTTATTATGAGCTACTATCTGATACTCATCTCAGAAGAGTCGATGAGGATACTCGACGGCAATATCGCTGCACTGAGAAAGACACTCCTGTCTACCCGGGCAATGCTTTCAGCCGGCATGGCTGAGTCAACCGATGTTGATCAGATGGAGTCGAATGTGTCGATGATGAGAAACACGAAGAGCTCGATGGAGCGAACCCTTGAGCTTAATTACAATATGCTGAGGTTTCAGCTTGGTGTTTCGCCCGAAACCAGTATAATTTTAACTGAGTCACTCGAGTCGATAGTGGCATCGACAGATGTGTCAGCAGTGCTCGAAGCAGAGTTTAGCCTCCGCGATAATGTTAACTTCCGGCTGATAGAAGGACAGGAGCAGATATCAGAGCTAACGCTCAAAATGCAGAAGGCATCGGTGCTTCCGACACTTTCAGGGTTCTACTCCTACTCGAAGAGCGGTATGGGAGACAAGCTTGGCGATCTTGACTGGTTCCCCAACTCAGTTCTCGGGCTTCAGTTGTCGGTTCCGATATTTGCCAGTGGCACGCGGTATTCAAAAATAAAGCAGGCGCAGATAGATCTTGAAAAGGCACGCACAGGCAGGGAGATGATGTCAGAACAATTGCGTATCCAGGAAAAGCAGCTTAGATACAACCTTGTCAATGCACGCGAGCAGTATAACCTTCAAAAAGCCAATATCGAAGTATCAAAAAGAATTTACGCAAGCATTGAGAACAAGTACGAGCAGGGTATGGCTTCGAGCCTCGAGGTAACCCAGGCCAATGCGAATTACCTGCAGGCTGAAAATAACTACATAACCGCGCTTATGACGCTGCTCCAGTCGAAAGTAGCCCTCGATAAACTCCTGGGAAACTTCTGATGAAATGAAAAAGAATATTAAACAACAATAACAATACAGAAAAATGAACTACATTAAATCACTTACGACATTAGCAATAGCTGCTGCATTTATGGCAGGATGTTCTTCACCGAAACAGAATGCCTCAGATGATGCTGACTCAGAAGCTGAAATTGCGGCTGTGCCGGTTAAGGTTCTTGAACTGACAAAGTCAACCATAGCCAGATCGATAGAATTCACCGCTACTGCGTTGCCCTTCGAGGAGGTAAATGTGAGCCCCTCAACTCCGGGCCGCATTGAGAGTTTGTTTGTTGAGGTTGGCGACAGGGTCAGAAAGGGCGACAACCTGTTTCAGATGGACCGCACTCAGCTGATGCAGGCACGGATACAGCTTGCCAATCTTGAAAAGGATCTGGCCAGACTCGATACCCTTCTTCAAACCGGCAGCACACGCCAGCAGCAGTATGATCAGATGAAGGCACAGTATGATGTTCTGAAGTCAAATGTTGCCTTCCTGGAAGAGAATACACTTTTGAAGGCTCCGTTCAGCGGCATTATTACCGGCCGGTATTTCGAGGCCGGTGAAATGTATTCGGGTGCACCCACGGCTGCCAGCGGTGGCAAAGCTGCTGTAGTAACCCTGATGCAAATCAATCCGATCAAGGTAACCCTTAATATTACAGAGCAGTACTTTACGCTCATTAAAAGAGGTATGCCTGTGCGCATCAGTTCAGATATCTACAGCGATGAGGTGTTCACAGGAAAGGTTTACCTGGTACATCCTACCATTAACGCCATGACGCGTTCATTCCAGACAGAGGTCGAGGTTCCGAACCAGAATGAAAAACTGAGGCCCGGTATGTTTGTCAGGGCTTCGATGGACCTTGGTGAGATTGAGGCGTTCGTCGTGCCGGCGGCTACGGTTCTGGTGCAGGAGGGAACCAACATCAGGTATGTCTTTGTTGAGAAGAGCGGCATTGCGACAAGGATTGAAGTTGTTCTCGGGGAGAGGTACGACGATATGATTGAGATCATTTCAGATAACCTCAACGAGGGTGACAGGATTGTGACGCAGGGTCAGGTCAGGCTCACCGCCGGGAACAAAGTAGAGGTAGTCAGGTAGTTACATTTTAGAATTTCAGAGAAATGAGTATTTATAAGAGTTCAGTTCAGCGACCTGTAACAACAATCCTGATTTTCGTGGGGCTGGTTGTAATGGGGATCTATTCACTGATTAATCTTCCGGTGGACCTCTATCCAGAGGTAGAGATACCTTTTGTTTCAGTGTTTACACAGTACCCCGGAGCAAGTGCCTCCGATATCGAGACTAACATAACGCGACCGATTGAGGATGCCCTCAACTCCGTAAGCAACCTCAAGGAGATCACCTCCACCTCGAGTGACAACAGCTCAGTGATTTTCCTGCAGTTCGAATATGAGACTAACCTTGATGAGGCCTCGAACGACATACGAAGCGCCCTGAGTTTTATCGAACAGTTTCTGCCGGAAGATTCGCAGAGGCCTGTTATATTGAAGTTCAATTCGAGCATGATGCCGATCATCTTCTATGCAATAACGGCAGATGATAGCTATGCAGGCCTTGAGAAGATTCTTGATGAGCGTATAGTGAACCCGCTCAACCGTATTGAAGGTGTCGGTTCTGTAAGCCTTGCAGGAGTGCCGGGGCGCTCGATATATGTTGATATCGATCCGCGCCGCATGGAGGCGTTCAGCCTTACAGTGGAACAGATCGGGAACATACTGAGGGCAGAGAACCTCAATATGCCTGCAGGGTATCTTGAAATGGGCCGGTTCGACTATCCTCTCAGAATTCAGGGTGAGTTCCCCGAGAGTGATATAATCGGAAATATAGTGGTGGGCAGTTTCAATGGTAACAATATTTACCTGCGCGACGTTGCCGAAGTACGCGACACGATCCGTGAAACACGTCTGTACGAGCAGGTTAACGGTGAAAAGGGTATGCAGCTCTTTATTCAGAAGCAGTCGGGTGCCAATACTGTGAAGATAGCCCGTGAGATAGACAAGCAGATAACCCAGTTGGTGAAGACGCTTCCTCCTGATGTGCAGATAGAGAAAATATTTGATACCGCCGATTTCATACAGGGCTCGATAAACAACCTTACCTCAGCGCTGATGTTCGCAGCGATATTTGTTGTTCTCGTAGTGCTGTTCTTTCTGGGCAGATGGCGAGCATCGGTTATAATTATCATTACAATTCCAATATCTCTGATAGTTGCGTTCATCTATCTGTTTGTGGCCGACGCATCAATAAATATAATCTCGCTGTCATCACTTTCAATTGCAATTGGTATGGTGGTGGATGATGCCATTGTGGTTCTTGAAAACATAACCAGACACATTGAGAGGGGAAGCCGTCCGCGCGAAGCCGCTATCTACGCTACAAACGAGGTGTGGCTTGCAGTCATCGTTACAACTTTGACCATCGTGGCTGTATTTATGCCACTGACATTCGTAAGCGGTCTGACAGGGGTACTCTTCCGTCAGCTTGGCCTGATTGTGACAATCACTGTGGTAACATCAACCATAGCAGCGATAACCCTGACACCAACCCTGAGTTCGCTGATGCTGAGGCTCAGGCCCAAAAAGGAGAATCCGGGCAGACTGAGCTATGACAGAACTGTAAAGGTCGCACTTGACGGGTTCGACAGGTTTTATGAGAGGACCCTGCGCTGGGCACTTAAGCACAAAACTGTGGTTTCCTTAGTATCAATTGTCATTTTTGTTTTGTCGATGTCACTCTTCGGCGTAATAGGAACTGAATTCATACCTGAGTCAGATGAATCAAGATTCAGTATTTCAGTTGAGCTTCAGACAGGAACCCGTGCAGACCAGACGGTACTGACGACTGAAAAGATTACCAGTCTTATTACCGAAACTTATCCCGAGGTAGATCTTATTTCCTCATCAACCGGATCGGATGACCAGGGAGGATTTGAGTCTCTTTTCAATGCCGGGGGAACTCATACAATCAGGTATACTGTCCGTTTGGTGCCTGTACTTGATCGCGACCGAACTGTATGGGAAATTGCTGATGACTTGCGCGAAAGACTTAAGGTGTTTCCTGAAATAGTCAACTATTCCGTTTCAACAGGTGGCGGCGGCGGTGGCATGTTCGGTGGTTCCGGCGTTGCGGTTGAGATATATGGTTATAATTTCGATGAAACCAACACAGTTGCCTCTGAACTTTCTGAAAAGATAATGCAGATAGAAGGAGCAAGAGATGTTCAGATAAGCCGTGACAGGTCTAAGCCTGAGCTTCAGATACTCCTGAATCAGGAGAAAATGATGATACATGGACTTAATACTGCAACGGTATCGAACATGGTTAAGAACCGTGTAGCCGGTATGACTGCTACAAGGCTAAGGCAATTCGGTGATGAATATGATGTTATTGTAAGGTATAGCAGGAAGTTTACCAATACTCTCACAGAGATTGAGAATATCGCAATTATGAGTCCGCAGGGACAGATGGTGCGACTTGCTGAAATAGCAGAGATCAGGGAATATTGGTCTCCACCCACGATCGAAAGAAAGAGAAGGGAAAGAATAGTATCAGTAACCCTTACTCCTTACCAGAGGCCCTTGAATGAACTCAATGCTGATCTTCAGAAAGCCATTGATGATACCTATATACCGGCCGGAGTGCAGGTGAAGATATCGGGTGCGATAGAGGAGCAAATGGAATCATTCAAAGACCTGGCCCTCTTAATGGTACTGAGTCTTGTACTGGTTTACCTTGTGATGGCCTCACAGTTTGAATCACTGAAGATGCCTCTGATTATCATGATTGCAATACCGTTCTCATTTGCAGGAGTTGCAATAGCACTCTTTATTACCGGAACAACACTCAGCCTTATTGCAGGGATCGGAGCAGTAATGCTTATTGGTATTGTTGTGAAGAATGCCATAGTTCTGGTTGACTATATAAATCTGATGCGTGAACGTGGTATGGAACTATACGAAGCAGTTGCAGTATCAGGACGCTCGCGATTGCGTCCGGTTCTGATGACGTCGCTTACCACCATGCTGGGTATGCTTCCACTGGCAATGAGTGTCGGCGAAGGTTCGGAGATATGGAGTCCGATGGGTATTGCGGTGATAGGAGGTCTGCTTTTCTCGACGTTTGTTACCCTGGTTATTGTACCGGTGGTGTACGTGATATTTGCACGCAAAGGTGAGCGTGACAAGTATAAGAGCATGCGCAAGGAACTTACATTCCTTGATGAATAGGCTTTTTGTTCAGTAGGTGGTCCGGACCGTGAGTCCGGACCCCAACACTGACTATTGAACGAGACCAGTGAAAACGGATAAAACTAAAAGAAAATGAAAGCAGTAATGATAATATATAATCAGGCACACACCGAGAAGGTTGACTATATGCTTACCAGCCTGGGCATAAGGGGATTCAGTATGGTTGAGAATGTGCAGGGCAGGGGAAGTAATAAAGGGGCTCCCCATCTGGGAACCCATACCTGGCCTGAGATTAACTCAGCAATGTATGTAATGGTTGATGATGAGATGGTCGACCCCCTTCTTGAAAAGGTCAGAAAGATAGACTCCATCAACGAGGAGGTAGGCATCAGGGCATTCGTGTGGAACGTCGAGCAGACGGTGTAGAGAAGAAAGTACTGCCGGCATTATTACTTCTCCCTTGGTAATTATTGCAGTATTAATATCCCGGCTGTTGCAAATCATACTTATTCGATTAAATTTGTAATAGGACATGATGCCAACAATAAAAAATGCCGAGAAACTGAACAGAGGCTACTTTCTTGTGGCTCTGATATTGGCAGTATCGATTCTGTTAATCGGAACGGCAGGATATATATTACTTGAAGGGTATTCCCTAACCCAGGCTGTCTACATGACAGTTATCACAATCGCAACAGTAGGTTTCAAGGAAGTTAAACCCCTAAGCCAGGCAGGTATGTGGTTCACCATTGGGCTTATCATAATAAGTCTGGGTATACTCGCATTCATACTTTCACTTATAACCAGCAGATTTGTGGAGGCTGTTGTTACTAACCTGATAAATACCAGAAAGGTGGAAAAAAAATTACTCAAGGTCCGGGAACATGTTATTGTTGTCGGATATGGCCGCAACGGGCAGCAGGCCGTGGAGGATCTGCTTTCGCGAAACATACCGGTAGTCGTAATTGACACCAAAACTGAAGTAATACAAAAGCTGGCGGAAATCCCGGGAATGCTCTATACCCATGGAGATGCAACAGAGGACAAGGTCCTGCTTTCCGCAGGAATAGACAGGGCCCGCGCCCTGATAACTTCACTTCCCAATGATGCCGACAACCTGTTCGTGGTTGTAACAGCAAGGGAGCTTAATCCTGATCTCAGAATCATTAGCCGGGCTTCATCACCGGGTAACGACAAGAAGCTAAAGATAGCGGGAGCATCAAACGTGATGATGCCTGATACCGTTGGGGGCCAGAGGATGGCAACACTTGTGGTTCAGCCCGATATTCTTGAGTTTATAGAGAATATTTTGTTATCCAGCCAGGGTGATGTGTCACTGGTTGAACTTTCATGTTCGGAAGTGGCAAAAAGCAAAATTGGCAGTTCAATCGGGGAATTGAATATAAGGGAGTTGTCCGGAGCAAGTATCCTGGGCCTTAAGAACAAAGATAACATGTATGTGTTAAATCCTGCCCCTTCTACAAAACTGGACGTTGAGGATATGCTCTTTGTTCTGGGAACCGCAAGGCAGGTAGAGAAACTTAAAGATCTTTTAAGGGGAGAAGTCAGAGGATAATAAATTATCCAAAATCATTAGTGTCCGATTAAATCTATATAACGTTCTTTGAAATCCTTAGTGTATCTGGCTTGTAGCGCTTTTTTGATGCGTGACGATTTGAATTGAAATATGTGGCTTTAGCTTTGTAAAAAGCTAAAATTCATGAATAAAGGTAAATATGTCTTTGCACAACTTACAGATTTTTTACCACAACGTGTATTTGATCGCCTAGCACCATGAATCTCCCCACCCTCTTTTGTCGCGGCGGCGTACCATCGCACCCTGTACCATCGCACCCCTCATTCAGATGGAAGCTAGATTTCGCGCGGAAATATCCGGGTGGAACACCGTGGCTGCCAAACTGTCCTGCCTACGGCACTGATTGCAGGGGGCATGATGGTTCCGCGGTTTCCCGGTAGCCGGAAAAGTAAGACATGCCAGGAACAAAAAGTGACTTTTCTCACAAAAAATGTGAATATTTTTATAATTTGGTACTACATATGTTATATAATACTATATTTGTACCATTATTATAATTTTATAAGCCGATGAATGAGTCATACGATAGCCCCAAGTGCAACATCCTCCTGGAAACCGGGAGAAAGCTCTTCTGGAAATATGGTTTCAAAAGGGTTTCGATTGATGAGATATGTCGCGAAGCTGAGGTAAGCAAGATGACCTTCTACCGCTGCTTCAAGAATAAAACGGAGCTGGCCAAAACCATATACCTTCAAATCATAAGCGAAGGAGTAGAAAAATTCGACGCTATACTCGAGGCTGAGACCAGCGCTACCGAAAAACTCAGGCAGATACTGCTTCTCAAGCTGGAGGGAACAAACAATGTGAGCCATGAATTCATAACCGACTTTTATTCCAGCACCGATACCGGATTGAAAGAGTTTGTTGAAGAGACAACCCGAACAACATGGTCCGGACTTATCTCCTCTTTCAGGAAGGCACAGGAGAGGGGTTACTTCAGGAAGGATTTCAAGCCTGAGTTTATTCTATACCTTTCGCAGAACATCACACCTATGATGACGGACGAAAACCTTTTGAAACTCTATGGCTCACCGCAAGATCTGATAATGGAGTTCGCCAACTTTTTTACTTACGGAATTTCACCACACGAATAGCATGAGAGGCACCAGACTCATATTGTCGTTGATATTGATGCTGCTACATTCATCAGTCCGTGCGCATGAGCCATTCCGGTTCATCGGACAGCTATCGTCGGGGCTCTTTACTTCAATATTTGACGGTGTGAGTGTAAATTTTCTTCACGACCAGGCCAACTTTCCTATGAATGTGATAGAGAAGAGATTAATAGATATGTATTCAGAATAGCAAACAAAGAGATTAAAATGAGAAGATATTATTCGCTTATAACCCTGCTTGCAATAGCAGCAAGCCTTGGTTCCGCCAAAATTAGCGGACAGGAGGCTTCAGAAATAATCAGGAGGGCTGATGAAAGGTGGAACGGTGAAAAGTCAAGTGAGAGCAATATGACCATGACCATTGTGAGGCCCACATGGGAGCGCACCGTTGAGTTTAAAAACTGGACGATGGGCACCGATTATGCGATGACCCTCATCATGGCTCCGGCAAAAGAGAAAGGACAGGCTTTTCTGAAAAGGGGAACCGAAATGTGGAACTGGATGCCTTCCATTAGCCGCATGATAAAGCTCCCGCCATCGATGATGGCAGACGGATGGATGGGCTCGGACTATACCAACGACGATATTCTAAAGGAGTCATCGATAGTTAAAGACTTTGAGCACCAGCTTCTGGGAACTGAGACAATCGAAGGTTCTGAATGCTGGAAGATAGAACTGGTGCCCCATGAAGAAGCAGCTGTGGTCTGGGGTAAGATCATCAAGTGGATAAGCAGGGATGAATACAACCAGATGAAGTCTGAGTATTATGATGAGGATGAGTACCTTATGAAAACTGAATTTTCATACGATGTAAAGGTTATGGACGGACGGCGCATACCTACCAGAATAGAGATAATACCGGCAGACAAAAATAACCAGAAAACCATCATCGTACTTAACAGTATGAAATTCAACATTGCAATTGATGATTCGTTCTTTTCACAACAAAATATGAGGAGGGTACGGTAAACGGTGTACGGAACCGAGGCGCTTTGCGACAAGCTCGCGACCGAATGGGAGCAAAACGGCAAATGGTGAACAGTAAACTACAAACGACAATCTACAAATGGCAAGTGCTTATAAGCCTTTTTTATACGCCCTTTACGCTCTCATACGCCATTACGCCCGACACCCGATACCCGATACCTTTATTTGACACATTAACACCAATTATATGAGCTATTTAAGAATGGCATGGCGTAATCTCTGGCGCAACAGACGTCGGACACTTATAACGGTGGCCAGCATCTTTTTTGGAGTGCTGCTGTCGACAATCATGGCTTCGCTGCAGGAAGGGACCTATGGTAACATGATTGATATGATGGTGAAACTTTCATCGGGTTACCTGCAGGTTCAGACTCCTGAGTACCGTGAGGAGAAGACGGTTAACAACGCATTCGTACCTTCGCCCCAGCTTACCGGGAAGATTCAGGAATCGGGACTGGTAACAACTGTGGCCGGTCGATTCGATTCATTCGGACTGATCTCTTCGGGTCCGAACACCCGGGGCGGAGCTATTATCGGGTTCCAGCCTGATCTGGACAGCGAGGTATCTAACCTCAGAAACTGGCTTTCAGCGGGGAGCTTTCCCGTAAAGGATGATGACGGAGTGCTGGTCAGCTATAACATTGCCAAGCATCTGGATATGGGTGTAGATGACACCATAGTCATTATAAGTCAGGGGTACAGGGGCGTTACGGCAGCCGGGGCATACCCGATAAGGGGAATCCTCACTTTCAACACGCCGCAGATGAACAATCTTGGTGTGTTTATGGATCTGCCTCTGGCACAGGAACTCTTTTCGGCAGAGGGTATGGTAACCTCACTGGTTCTTATGGTCGACAGTTACGATGATGTGATTCACGCAAGGAAACAGGTAGCCGATGTCGTTGGCGACGAACTGACAGTGCTCACCTGGCAGGAACTCAATCCCGAGCTGGTGCAGTTCATCGAAAGCGATAAGGCCGGTGGTGTTGTTATGATAGGGATTCTCTACATCGTAATTGGGTTCGGCATTTTCGGAACCGTAATTATGATGGTTGCCGAGAGGCGCAAGGAGCTCGGTGTAATGGTAGCCGTAGGCATGCAAAAGGTAAAACTGGCCGCAGTGCTATTTCTGGAAACGATGCTGATAGGTTTGACGGGCGTGCTGACGGGCTTTGCTGCCAGCATCCCGGTTATAATCATGCTTCTGAAAAACCCCATTGAACTTCCGGGCGAGATGGCCGAAGCGTACATTCAGTATGGCTTTGAGCCCTATCTTTTCTTCGGAACCGCACCCTGGGTTTTTGTAAACCAGGTGGTAACCGTATTCGTAATTACAATGGTTGTTGCTGTGTACCCGCTTATGAAGGTGCGTAAACTGGTTGTGGCCCGGTACCTCAGGTCGTAAGCAGTTAGCGGCATCTCTGGTCACCACCATCTACAAGACAAACCGTCAGGGGCCTATGGGTCTAATGGAATAAAAATTTAAGAATACAGATTTAAAGAAATACAGAATGATAGTCTCAGTTTCATGGCGTAACATCTGGCGTAACAAAACCCGAAGTCTGGTTATTATGACCGCAATATCAGTCGGGGTTTTTGCAGGTGTATTCGTAATAGCATTCATGCTTGGCTGGATTAACCAGCGGATAAGGTCGGTTATCAACACCGAGATGTCGCATATACAGATACACCATCCTCAATACCTTGAGACTTATGAGGTACATGATTACATTCCGTCAGTATCGTCACTGGCCGACAGTATCGGAGCTATCGGTGGAGTAAAGGCTACATCATCAAGGGTAATTGCTGCCTGTATGATTGCAACGGCCGAAACCGGATCAGGTGTACAGCTTACAGGAATTGATCCGGAGAAGGAGAGTCAGATAACCAACATTCACAAATTGATTATCGATGGCGATTACTTCAATGAAACACGGGCAAACCAGATAGTAATAGGTGAGGCGCTGGCCAGCAAACTCAAGGCGAAAGTACGATCGAGGGTTGTGATTACCATTACCGAGATGGACGGGACCCTTACAGGCGGTGCCTTCAGGGTTGCGGGTATATACCGTACAGCTAACAGCGCCTACGATGAGATGAAGGCTTTTGTCAGGGCCGACGATTTGCGCACACTGCTCAATATTGAGCCCGGTGCCGGTCATGAAATAGCTATTCTGATGGAGGAGACAGGAACCGAGGATCGGTTTGCAGCAGAGCTGTCAGAGCAGCATGCCGGCCTTTCGGTTATGACATGGGTGCAACTGCTCCCCGAAATGGCACTGATGAATGAGAGTATGAACCTGATGATCTACATATTTATAGGAATAATACTACTGGCTCTTGGCTTTGGAATTGTCAACACCATGCTGATGGTGATACTTGAGCGGGTCAAGGAACTGGGCATGCTGATGGCAGTAGGGATGAACAGAATCAGGGTTTTCATGATGATAATACTCGAGACGGTATTTCTCTGCCTCACAGGAGGGGTGGCGGGGATAGCGCTGGCACTTATAGTTACTGCAATCACTGCGAAAACGGGTATAAACCTTGATATCTGGGCCGGGGGCCTGAACTCAATGGGTTTTGATGCCATAATCTATCCGGAGATAGAATTTGAGATAGTTCTGGTGGTGGCAATAATGGTGGCTCTTACCGGGGTGCTGTCGGCACTTTATCCGGCCCGGAAAGCAATAAAACTTAAGCCGGCCGAAGCCCTGCGCATAGATATGTAAATAAATGGCAAACAACGAAATACAATATAAAATGAAAGTACTTGAATTAAAGAACCTCGTCAAAGTCTACAATGATTCAGAGATACAGGTTAAAGCGGTTGACGGGATAGACCTCACGTTCGAAAAGGGCGAGTTTGCAGCCATTGTTGGTCCCTCGGGAAGCGGAAAGACAACACTTCTGAATCTTATTGGTGGTCTGGATTCAATCACCGCCGGTGAAATAATGGTTGACGGCACCGACATTGCAGGCCTATCCTCCTCGAAGCTAATCGATTTTCGCCTGCGTAACATCGGTTTTGTGTTTCAGGCATATAACCTCATTCCAGTACTCACCGCACGCGAAAATGTGGAGTTCATAATGGAGTTGCAGGGGCGTCAGCGTGACGAGAGGCAGCGACGGGCCATGGAATTGCTGACTGCAGTGGGTTTGGAGGAACGCGCTGACAGCCGTCCTTCTAAGATGTCTGGCGGACAGCAACAGAGAGTCGCAGTGGCAAGGGCTCTGGCATCGAAGCCGAAGTTCGTGCTGGCTGACGAGCCTACAGCAAATCTTGACTCGAAGTCAACCTCAACCCTGCTTGAAATCATGGAGAAGCTGAACAGGGATGAGAATATTACATTTATCTTTTCAACGCATGACCAGAGGGTGGTAGAAAAGGCCCGGAGGGTAATCACTATCGAAGATGGTCATGTGGTTTCAGATATCAGAAAGTAACAAGTGGTGGTATATGAGAAAAACGATCGGGAATATTATTACGGCACTTGCTCTGTTTATTACCATAGCTCAGACGGTTTCCGCACAGACTGAGAAGCCTTCGAACATAAGCCTGAACGGGTATGTTAAGTATATGAACACCGCCATTTTCGATGAGTTTGACACATTCTGGACCCTCGATAACCTTATTCATAACAGACTGAACTTCAAGTGGTACATGGGTAGTTCGCTGACTCTTACCGCTGAGGCAAGGAACAGGATTATTTACGGCGACTATGTACGGCTCATGCCTGGATATGCCGAAATGATAAGCAGGGACAACGGGTTCCTCCATTTTCTTACCGGAAATATCGTTGAGAGCAGATCGATGATACTGGCCTCCTCGGTTGACAGGCTTAATTTTGAATACCAGAGAGGTTCCTTCTCAGCTACAATAGGAAGGCAGCGCATTAACTGGGGACAGTCATTTGCATGGAATCCTAACGATATTTTCAATGCCTATTCCTTCTTTGATTTCGATTATGAAGAGAGGCCTGGAAGTGATGCGATCAGGATTCAGTACTTCCCCGGGTATACATCCGCTGTGGATGCCGCCATTAAAATGGATAAGGACAACAATATTACCGCCGCCCTGCTGTACCGATTCAACAAATGGGGTTATGATATTCAGGTAATGGGAGGTTCGATAGACAGCTCAGACTTTGTGCTTGGTGGCGGATGGAGCGGCAGCCTGAGCAGGTTTGGTTTCACCGGCGAGGTAAGTTACTTCCATCCGCAGGAAAATTTCTCTGACACAACGGGGGTGTTGCTTGCCACGGCAGGAATAAATTATATATTCAGCAACTCCCTCTCAGTAAGCGCCGAGGTTATCTATAATGGTTACTTCAGCAGGGCCGGTATAGACAGTTTTACAGATCTCTACTTTATGCCCATGACTGTAAAAACGATTTCATTCAGTAAGTTTTCATGGTTTGCTCAGGTCTCGTATCCCATACACCCGTTACTAACAGGGTCGCTGGCAGCCATGTATTTCCCGTCGCTTGGTGATGGATACTTCCTTATGCCCTCACTGGCCTTTTCTGTGTCAGACAATATGGAGGCATCACTTCTGGCTCAAAGGTTCGAGGGAGAGTTCGGCAGCAACCGCGAGAAGCTGAACATGTTCTTCCTGCGGTTCAGGTATAGTTTTTAGGTATCAGGTATCAGGTATCAGGTATCAGGTATCAGGTGTCAGGTGTTGTATTGTGTATTGACCACCCGGCGGGATACAATCGCGCCCCGTACCATCGCACCCCGTACCATCGCGCCCCGTACCATCGCGCCCCGTACCATCGCGCCCCGTACAATCGCGCCCCGTACCATCGCACCCCGTACCATCGCACCCCGGGGGGCAATGCCCATAGCAACGGGCCAGCCCCTCTCTCTGTCGCCGGCGGGCGACAAGGGGCAAAGGACATGGGGCGCAAAGCTCAGAAAACGGGGAAGATGGCAAGGAGTACATAATAATCATTTTTTACAATCACAATTCTGCTATATTTGCCTCCTTAAAAGTTGGCAGAGAGGATGGAGTTAAATTCTGAATCCGGGAGGATATTATTTACCTAACCATATACAATCATAATTAAAGATGAAAAATCTTATTAAGAGCCTAACAGTCATTTTATTAATGATGATTACCCTATCGTGCGGAGGGGGAAGGAAAGATATTACTTCCGGCACACCTGGTCCGGCAGTGATTACTGCCGGAGATGAAGCAAAGAATGTGCTGGTTCCCGATTGGGTTG
>JAWOIF010000164.1:0-10429 GCA_046484805.1 Bacteroidales bacterium | reverse complement strand
ATGGGAAAGATGGGCCTGGAGGGCGAAGGTGCTCCCCAAGCCGAATTGAACCTTTTAACTCATTGATAACCCGGCTGCTGATCGTTGCTGGGAAACAGAATTTCCTACCTGTATCCCTCGGGTGCTCTTCTTACTTTTGTTGCCTTTTCGAATGCGTATCCCATTTTCAGGAGTTTATCTTCCTCGAATGGACGGGCAATGAAAGTAAGGTTGACCGGTTCGCCGGCTTCGGTGTAACCCATCGGAACGGTAAGACACGGGTAGGCAGCGGTGGCAGCAAATCCTGCGCTCGAGTTATTCATCGACAGAACAGCATCGAGGTTATGCTCAGTCATTGGCTTGTCGAAGTAGAGTACACCCGACTCGTGCAATGCCGCTTTTGTCTCATCCAGCTCTTCGCCGGCGAGGTCTTCTTTAAGCATTCCGACAAAGAGGGTTTGTCCGTATGGTATCCTGTTAATGGTATCCTCCATATTGAATTCGGTTATATCTGCCACTGAGCGGAATGTGATCTCTTTGGAGGCATGATTCTCGAGGTATGATGCGAGGTCGGCTTTCATATCTGCTCCGAGCACCATGCCGAATCTTGCGAAAGGAACCCGCTCGGGATCATACTCAACGACCACTCCACCGAGTGCGGCGATTTTCCCCACGGTTAATCTGTAAATTGAATCCCTCATAAACTGACTAATGGCACCGAACCGTAATCCTTCGAGTGTTCCTGTTTCGATATCCTCCCAGTATTTCTTGTCCCACGGTTTGCCGACAGTTACCGGATCGTTACCATCCTCGCCGGTCATTGCCGACAGCAATATCGCATTGTCAATCAGGTTCCTGGTCATGGGTCCCGGAGTGTCGTATGTCGACGAGATCGGGACAATACCTGTTCTGCTCAACAGACCGATTGTAGGTTTCAGTCCGGCGAGGGAGCTTTTGCTGGAGGGGGATAGTATTGACCCGGAAGTCTCGGTTCCAACAGCAGCAGCGGCAAAATTGGCAGCTATGGCAGCGCCGCTACCCGAGCTGGAGCCTCCTGTGTCGAAGATTTTGCGGCCGTAGGGATTGAGTGTCTGGCCGCCGACAGCGCTGTAGCCGTTGGGACAGTTGGCCGAGAGGAAGTTGGCCCATTCGCTCAGGTTGGTTTTGCCGAGGATAATGGCGCCGTGTACTTTCAGCTGTTTCACAATAAAGGCGTCGGTGGGGTAGTTATTCTGCAGGGCCACGGCACCGGCTGTGGTGGCCATACCTTCGGCGTTGACGTTATCTTTGAGCAGCACCGGCATGCCAAAAATAGGGTGACCGGCAGTGGCGGCATTCTTGTCGCGCTGGCGGGCCTCTTTTACGGCGTCGGGATTAATATCGATCACGGCGTTGAGCATTGTCTCGCGGTCGTTCTCGTATTTAACGATGCGGTATATATACCACTGGGTGAGCTTTTCGTATGTCAGAGCGCCCGACTTCACGTGCGACTGGATTGTCGGGATGTCCTGCTCGTAGATGAGGGGCATAAGAGTCTGGTAATCCTCTTCCGAGAAGTTTCTTATCTGCGGGGCAGCGTTGGCCAGCATATCATTCTTATCGCTTACCCGCGACTGTATGAGCACAAACCGCATTTTCCGCGACCTGTGGTCGGTGTTAGCAGCAATTTCAGCCGATTCGTCATACGGAACCCATGGCTCGATAACGGTTTTTGGTTTAGGTGTGCAGGCAAATGCAACCAGCAGCAGAAGGTAAATTGTCTTTTTCATAGGTCTTGGTTTTAATATTCTGTTTTTCCCCATGCCCTGAGCTCTGCGCTCTGCGCTCTGGGCCATCTTATTCACCCGTAAAGTTATTCCGATTTCGTTACGATGCAAATTTGGATGGAGAATCAAATTATAGTCCTAAAGGGTCAATTTCTAAATCTAAACGCTGACATTGTTGGATGATCAATTTTTAATAGATTTGTAAAACCATTCGGAATGGATCAATCAGAGATCAAAAATATAATCTTAAGCCATTTAAAAGGGTATGATCCTGTTAAGATTGGCATTTTTGGATCATTTGCCAGAGGTGAAAACAAGAAAGAAAGTGATTTAGATATTCTTGTTGAATTTAAGAAGTCTCCAACACTCCTCACTCTGATAAAATTAGAAAATGACCTAACTGAAATTCTTGGTATTAAAGTAGATCTGGTTACAACAGGGTCTTTAAAAAACAAAAGAATCAAAAGGAGCATTAAGAAAGACCTTATTAAAATACTATGATGATTAAGAATGATCTGGCATACATTGACCATATTCTTGATTGCATTAGAAAAATCAATGAATTTAGTAATGGATTGACGTTGATGGAATTTAAATCCAACGAGTTGGTTCAAGATGCAATTATCAGAAATATTGAGATAATTGGCGAGGCAACAAAAAGACGAACGAGGACGAAGCGCTAGCTACGAATTAATTGAGACCTAGCCAATACCTTTTGCATATGAACCCCGTAAAAACCACAATTGATAAAATCAGGGAATTTCGTACAGAATATTTTAACTCCATGCCTGAATTTCAGGAGCTATACATAGAGTTGATGATTGATGATTCTGATTATTATCTTATTCAGACAGACGGCAACGATATTGGGTATGCAATAATAAATACCGATGATATACTGATTGAGTTTTATGTAATTGACAAGTATGTAGCTGGCAGTTATGAAATCTTCAGGCAGTTGGTGAAGGAGCTATCGGTTACCGAAATATACTGCAAGTCGTTTGACTCTCTGTTGCTGAGTAATTGTCTGCTATGTTCATTCCCATATTCAGTAATCGGAGTATTGTATCGCGATTATGTGGAACCAATGGTTCTGCCTGATCCGGGAATCACGATGATTAAGTCTGACCTCTCCTCGATTGGATTATTCAAAGAACAAGATGACTCTATAAAAGAGCTCTTTGAAACAGATGACCAGTTAACAGGATTCATTACTAAAGAAAATGTGTTTGAGTTTTACAGGAATGATGAATTTGTTGGTTGCGGTATGGTGATCATAACCAATCCTGACTGGAATTATTGCGATTTGGGAGTATGGGTTAAGCCTTCATCAAGGGGTAAAAAAATTGGCTCTCAGATAATTCTTCGTCTGAGAGAGTTTGCAATCGGAAACAGCTTGAAACCAAGCTGCGGATGTGCTGTTGAAAACATTGCGTCACAAAAAACTATTGAAAGAAGCGGATTTGTGAGCAGACATAAACTGATAAGCTTTAAAGCAAAATAAAGCACGCCCTCACAACCCGCACCACCCATCTTTGGAACAAAATAAACGTCGCAGTGTTATATCAGCAACAATTATATCAATTAAATAAGCTATGGCAAACTACTTAATTATCGGGGCTTCTTCAGGTATAGGGGAAAAACTATCCGAAAAACTAGCTGAATCAGGACATCAGGTATATGGAACCTATCATAAAAACGAACAGCAGTCGGAAAACGACCGGATTAACCTATTCCCTTTGAACGTTTTGGATGAGACAATTTCGCTTGATTTTTTACCCGAAAATCTGGCAGGAATTGTTTATTGTCCCGGCAGCATCAATCTGCGGCCATTTGAAAGAATAAAACCGGCGGATTTCATCAGCGATTACAATCTGCAGGTTGTTGGGGCAGTAAAAACAATACAGTCTGTAGCATCAAAACTAAAGACAAGCGAAAATGCAGCCATCATCTTATTCTCTACCGTTGCCGTTCAGACAGGTCTGGCGTTTCATACTCAGGTATCCGCATCAAAAGGAGCTATTGAAGGATTAACAAAGGCATTAGCTGCTGAGTACGCGCCCAAAATAAGAGTGAATTGCATTGCTCCTTCGCTTACCGACACTCCACTGGCTGCTTCACTATTAAACAGCGATCAGAAAAAGCAGGCAAACGCTGAACGGCATCCTCTGAAAAGAATCGGAACAACTGATGATATTGCTAATTTGGTTGAGTTCCTGCTTTCACCCAAAGCAAGCTGGATCACCGGACAGATAATACATGTCGATGGCGGATTTTCTACTTTAAAAGTCTGAATAAAACTGATCATTTCAGCTGCCCTGGTGCTTGGCGGCACCTATTACAAAGGAAAAGATTAAAACCATGGCATTTTATCAATTAATAAAAACACAGAAATTACCTGCACCCATAAACGAGGTATGGGATTTCATTTCAAGTCCGGCCAATTTGAAAAAGATAACACCCAAACACATGGGGTTTAATATAACCAACAATACCGGTGAAGAGAAAATGTATCCGGGTATGATTATTATTTACAAGGTTAGTCCATTGCTTGGTATAAAACTGAACTGGGTGACAGAAATTACCCATGTCAGGGACTTCGAATACTTTGTAGATGAGCAGAGGGTAGGCCCCTACTCAATGTGGCATCATCAGCATAAAATTGAACCCATAGAAGGGGGTGTTCTAATGACAGATATTGTAACATACCAGCCTCCACTGGGCTTTCTGGGGGCACTTGCCAATAAGATGTTTATCAAAAAACAACTTGAGCAAATATTTGATTACAGAACCATTGCCTTAGAGAAACGATTTGGTGTTTACGCCCCTTCCCTTATGCCCTAGGCTCTGCGCCCATCATCTCAACATCCCCTCTCGACCGTACCCCCCTCCCTGAACCGAGGCCGGCGACAGCCGGACGAGCTCACGACCGAAGGGAGTAACCTTTTCCCCTTATAGCCAGTTTTCTATTTGCTATTTATTTCCTTGTTTAATAATTTTGGTATCCAAAGTCAGATAATAAACAAAAATGTCTAACCTTAATAAAATACAGGAGATTAAATTATGAAGAAAGCAATTATCTTACTATCAGTCCTATTGTCATCCTTAACATTTTACTCAACTAAAGTCTTTGCGCAGGAGAATGAAGAAATAATTTCGCTTTTTAAGGATAGTGAAAAAATGTATGACGATAATATTGGGTTTGAAACCCACTATTATTTAACAAGTCCAACCTCTGTTAAATCAATTGATGGCAAAATTCGAAGACAATTCTGTCAAATGCCAGAAGGTATTTCTGCATATGAAGTAATTAAAAACTATGAGAAAGCGATTCAATCAAAAGGCGGCACAATAATATACTTATCCCAGGAAGTAAAAAGGTATAAACTGGAGAATGGTGAATGGTATCACTATATGAGAGATGGTTTTGCCAAGGCGAGAAAGGAAAAAACAAAAATAGTGCATGGACATTTTATCTCTTACCTTGCAAACAAATATGTTGTTGGTAAAATAGCGACAACCGAACACGACATTCTAATAAGCGTAGCAGCAGCAGATGGATACTACGAATTAGTAACTGTAATAGCTGAGCCTATGGATATGGATAATGTTAGCCTTACAGTAATGAATGAGGGAATTGCTGAAAAAGGGAAAATAGCCATTTACGACATCTACTTTGATATGGGTAAATCAGAAGTAAAGAATGAATCAGATAATGCATTATCAATTATTGCAAGTTATTTAAATGATAATCCAGATAAAAAGTTCTTAATAGTTGGCCATACAGATAATACAGGAGACTTTAATGCTAATGTTAGTTTATCAAATGCTCGTGCAAATGCTGTAATTGAAAAACTGGTATCAACGTTTGGAATTAATAAAGCACAGGTTATTCCTTATGGAGTTGGTTCCGCTTCTCCTCAAATGAGTAATGCTACCGATGAAGGTAAAGCAAGAAACCGCAGGGTTGAACTAGTTGAGCTATAATAAAAACTGCTGCCAATATCGTGTATAGCCAATGGTCACCTCCGCTGACTTGTGCCGCAATTGACGTATACATCTCCTAATCAGGTTCCGTAGGATGCATCACTACCCGGTGCATAAGGTCTTTATCACAAAACTCCAAAAAAGCAATAAAACAAGAAGCCAAAATGAAAACAGCCAGACTAATTCAATTATTAACCATCATCCTTACGATGGTCATATTAGTGAGTTGTCAGAAAGACGTACCAAGTGAGTTCACTCATTACAAAATAAGTATGTCAGTAGACCCTGAAGAGCAATATATTGAAGTGGATTGCTTTTTGGATATCGCACCCAAAAACGCCGGCGATACGATATATCTCTATTTACACAGGCAGCTTCAAATCGGAAACCTGACTGTCAATGGCAATAAAGCCATTTTCATCAGCCACGATACCAGTGACATACGTTATATGCCAAGTGCAACAAGGTATGCCCTGAAAATTGAACAACCCGAAGATAATACCGTAAGTCTCCATCTGGAATATTCAGGACGCATTACTGAATGGAACCAGTGGAGCGCAAGCGTAATAGGCAAAGACTGGACAGAAATGGGTCTCTATTTCCCCTGGTATCCTTACAATCCTGCCTTCAATCCCATCACCTATGAAGTAAAAGTGGAGCATGAACCGGAATACCAGACATTTATGATAGGCAACGAGATAAAGGAAGACGGCTATACCATTTACAAAACCGATAGTCCGGGCAGTGACATGGTATTATGCATGTCAAAAGAGCTTAAGATCATTTCAAGGGAAATAGACCGGTATAATTTAAAACTTGCCCATACAACTTTCTCTGAAAAGCTGATAGATTCACTGTCCTATGATATGGAATCAATACTTTCCCTTTTTGGCGAATGGTTCCCTCCCGGAAACAATTCAGTATGTATTGTAGAATCGATGAGAGAGGCCGGCGGCGGATATGCACGTATTGGCGGCCTTTACCTGTCAGAACTCAACGAGACAGATTTTCTCAAATCACGTAAGCCTTACACCCGCTATCTTGCACATGAAACAGCTCATCTGTGGTGGTACAGAGCCAATACAAACATCTGGGAGGACTGGCTCAACGAAGGTTTTGCCGAGTATTCTGCCCTGATGGTGCTGCGCGAGTTATATGGGCAGGAATATTTCAATAGGTGGATAGAAAACAAAAAGAAGGCATCTGAAGGAACCGGACCCGTGTGGCACACCAACCGTGATGGAGAAGAGGCATACACCATCCTGTACGATAAGGCTCCTCTACTGCTTTATGAGCTTGAAGGTAGAATTGGTGCTGAATCGTTTAAGCAACTCATGCGCGATCTTATCATTAACAAGGTATCAACCACAAGCCACTTCATGAACAGACTGGAAGACCTGGAAGGCAACGAAACGGCAGAATGGTTTTTAAACAAGCTTAAGAGCTAAAAGGAAACTGCTGACTATATTGAATAAGCTGTTTTTTGTTTCAGGGTTTGGCTTTATAATTGCAAATATTCTTCAGGCCATTTTGCCGATTACCCTTCCTATGCCCTAAGCGTCGACTACGGTCTGCTTGCCGGCTATGAATTCAATAAAAATATATAAAATCATCACTCAGTTCCAACCATACAATAAAGTTGCGTCTTTATGGTAGATAACCAAGAGTAACTATTGCAATTTAAAAACGACTATCATGAAAACACAAGATTTATTCAAAGCCGTAATTTTCTTATTCATAGCGGCTTTCCTTTCCTCCTGCAAGAAGGATGATCAGAAAGGTATGGCATCAATTAAGTTTGAAGCCAAGTATACGACGACCAAGTCAACACTCGCAGAAAAAAGTAGCACTGTTGGTGTTATTATTGAAAGCTTCAAAATCAACCTTGAAGAGATTGAGATAGAGTTTAATGATAACGACCCATTGTTTGCAACCGACTCTGTTGCGACTGATTATGAACTTAATGGCCCATTCGAAATTGATTTAGTGAAGAATGGCAATGCTCTTGAAACAATCATTGCAAGCAATGTTGAGCTTCCAACAGCTGCCTACGATGAGATTGAGTTTAAATTCAGGGAGAGCAAAGTCCTGACTTCCGAGATGAATGGTAAATCCATTCTGGTTAAAGGTACTATAAACGGCACACCTTTCACATTCTGGTCAGACAATGAGATAGAGGCTGAAATTGAATTTGACCAGATTGTGTATCTTGATGAAGCCAGCAAAGCAGTATTGACCGTCTCGTTTGATCTGGCATCACTTTTTAACTCTGCTGTTGGGGGTATAGACATCACATCTGCCACAGACGGTAACGCGAATGGAACTATTGAAATATTCCCTGGTGATCCTGATGGCAATAGTAACCTGGCAAGCCTGATATGGGCAAAGGTTGAGTATATAATTGACGCCTTTGAAGAAAAATAATATAAATAGCGTTTATTAACATACTAATAAGTTTAGGTTCGAGTGTAATACTCGAACCTATTTTTTTTGCAGTTATTCTTTCTGTTTCATAAATTTGATATCGAAAGACTTAAAACCCCCAGACATAATGAAGAGGCTGGGAAACTCAAATTGGTCATGCTTGGCGAAGCTTCCCATGGAACACTTGAATACTATGATTGGAGGGCCGAAATTTCGAAACGGGAAATTATGTACCCACCTATTTCACGCGCCGGTACGATTCGTTTATTTTCATTAACAAAACCAACGCATTGAAGCCGGTAAAATAAAATTGTTTAAACCCATCCATCCGAAAACAACTAACCACCTGTGCATAACATCGGCCACTCTGACCTTCAGAAACCATGATACAGAAAGACTATATACTACGAATGATCGAGATGCTTGGAAATCTAATAGCCGCGATACTCGGACTAGTCAGGAAAGGCGAATACGCCAGGGCATCTGAGAACCTTAACCAGATCTATTACGACATGCTGAAGCAAGACGCAGCATACTTCAGAACCCTTCCTGAGAACGAACTAACGGACAAGCTCCTGCAGGAACACAACTACACCAACGGCCACCTTGAGATCCTCGCCGAACTCTTCAACGCCGAAGCCGAACTGTCGATAGCCCGCGGCAACGAAGAATCAACCCTCACCTACACCCGTAAAGCACTACTCCTCTTCGAATACATCGACAAAGCCTACAAGACCTACTCTCAGGACAGGATTGATAAGATGCATAAATTAAGAGAAAGAATCACCGGTAATTCCTGACAATCCCGGCAACAAATAAAATCTCCTCCGGTACCAGAAGTTAACACCAAAAGCAACACACAATCCAACAATATCCGCCATATGGTGTTTAAACAGTGTTGTCCGGAACCAACTCAAAAAAACGGGGCGAAACCGAAAAGCCTTACGAGTAGGGTGTTCAAATATAACTGAATGATGAAATACGCATTAATTTTCTTAATCCTCGGCTTGACCAATCAATCAAACATGGAAAAGATCTATACTTTCTCAACTCAAACGAACATCAGAGAATGGCGCATAGTCAACGATGGTGTGATGGGTGGGATATCCAGGAGTTCCGTGGTGCTTACCGAGGCCGGTCACGGACGATTTTCAGGTAACGTTTCATTGGCGAACAACGGAGGATTTGCCTCGATACAATTGAATAAAACTATAAATCTGGCACAAGAAAAGAAGTTCATTGTTTTGCGCGTAAAAGGAGATGGCAAGCGCTATGAATTTCGTTTGAATAGCGAGACTTCGCAGTATGAGTCATACGTGCACCAGTTTGCCACTTCAGGTGAATGGGAAATCATTAAGTTGTCAATCAGTGAATTCTACCCTACGTTTCGGGGGCGCAAACTGAACATCCCTGATTTCAATTTTGAAAAAATCGAACAAATGAGCTTTTTTATTGCCAACGGACAGGAAGAAGACTTCGTATTATTGATTGATTGGATAGGGTTGGAATAGGTTCTTTTTAACCCAACCCATTTCCCATACCATCATTTATCGGCATAGCTTGTTATGTTCATAAATGTGTATTATACTTGCACTTAATGCATCATTTAAGTGTACATATGTCACACATTATGTATCATAACATACCTCACTATAAAACAACCCTGTTAGCCCTTGCGGTTTTACTATTCTCGTGCAAGACACCCACAAAGCCCCCCTCACCTGTGTATCCAATCCCGTCGGCAGAACAGCTGGCCTGGCAACAGATGGAGATGAATGCATTTGTCCATTTCTCAATAAATACTTTTACAGGAATGGAATGGGGGCTGGGAAGTGAAAAAGCGGACCTCTTCAATCCCACGAATGCCAACCCGGAGCAATGGGTTATTACATTCAAAAATGCAGGATTTAAAGGAGTTATCCTGACAGCAAAACATCACGACGGTTTTTGTCTGTGGCCCTCGAAATACACCGGGCACTCGATAAAGAACAGTCCATATAAAAATGGCGAAGGCGACATTGTTAAAGAACTCTCCGATGCCTGCAAAAAGCACAATCTCAAATTTGGTGTCTATGTCTCACCCTGGGACAGAAATCACCCCCAATACGGAGAACCAGGGTATATTGAATATTACCGGAACCAGTTACAGGAGCTGATTACCGGCTACGGACCATTTTTTGAAGTCTGGTTCGACGGGGCAAATGGTGGTACAGGATACTATGGCGGTGCGAATGAAAGAAGGAGGATAGACGGCAGGACCTATTACGATTGGC
>JAWOIF010000155.1:0-7112 GCA_046484805.1 Bacteroidales bacterium | reverse complement strand
ATACCGTGTCAGCAGATGCAGCCTATCATGGACACCATCAGGGTAAGATACCCCTCACAGGTTAATGTTGTCTTTCACGATGTCTGGACCCAGCAGGGTGCTCCATTTGCAGACAAATTCGGTGTGAACGCCATCCCGACACAGGTATTTCTTGATGAGAACGGGCAGGAGTACTTCCGTCATGTGGGATTCTTCCCGCTCGAAGAGCTTGTCGGGGTACTTAAACAGAAAGGTGTAGAGTAAGTAAGATGCAGGCTTTATAAATTTTTAACCCTTGAGAAAGGGCAGTTAAAACATAAGTAATTACATTTGCCCTAAATATCGATACTTGCGCAAAGGACGAAATACAAAGAGCTGGTCATTGATAATCTGTTGGCTGGTAATACTTGCTCACAGCATTATTCCTCATAACCATGCCGAGAACAGTCCGGTATTGCTGCACACACATATGCATGCATCTGTTTGCAGTCATGACGCTGATATAGACTCCGGTGAGATTCAGGATCAGTGTGAAGATACACCGGTGTGCAGGATCTCAGGACTGTTGTTTCACCAGCTCTCGCAGGATAACCTTCCTGCACCATCAGACGCCCCTGACCTGGTATCTCCCGCATTGATGCATGAGTCACCGGTAACCATTACTGATCAGTTGTTTTACAGGGAACTATTTCCCGGGTCAGCATCATTGCGCTCGCCCCCGTCAGCATAATCCGCATCCTGCGGTTTCTTCAATCAACTTTTTACTGATATTTTAATTATGCTGACAAATGAAATCCATATTATATATGTTATTTGTCCTGCTTCTGGCAGGATCCTCCGCATGTGCTCCGAAGGCTGATCATGGCCATGAATCAGAGGAGGAACATGACCATGCAACTGCTACCGCCGGTGCAGAAGCTCATGACCATGAAACTGTTACCACCGGTGCAGAAGCTCATGACTCTGCACATGTTGAGATAATAACTCTTACGAGGCAACCATTTGCGTTTGTTTTGAAGACCGGAGGCCGGATCATGGCTGATAACCGGGATTTAATCACAATCACTTCCAAATCATCAGGCCTGGTGAAGTTCAGTGAAAAATTTTTGCTGCCGGGAGTGAAGATTACACGCGGACAGTCGCTCTTTAACGTCACCGGCGAGCAACTGGCAGATGGTAACACGGATCTGAGATTCCGGCAGATAAAGTCCGATCTGGACCGGGCCAGAATTAATTTTGAAAGGGCCGAAAAGCTAATTGCAGACAAGATAATAACAGAAGAGCATTACCTGACGGTCAGGAATGAGTATGAGAAGATCCGCAGTGAGTATGATAATATTGCCGCAACATACGGTCCGGGAGGAAACAGGATAACCGCCCCGGTAAGCGGCTACATCCGGGATATTTATGTTGCCGAGGGCCAGAAGGTCACGGCAGGTCAGCCTCTGGCAACAGTGATATCAGGCCACAGACTTGTTCTCAGGGCTGATGTCAGGCCGGATGAACTCTCTGCAGTTCAATCAGTTGAGAGTGCCAGTTTCAGGGTCGGGTACAGCAAGAAATTGTTCAAAACTGTTGAGATGAATGGCCGGAAGATATCCTACGGCAAGAGTACAGGTGAGGGGTCATTCTTAATCCCTGTTTACTTCAGTATTGATTCTGACCCGGAGCTGATAGATGGGACATATGCTGAGGTTTATCTCATTGGCAGGCAGACAACCGATGCCCTGACAGTCCCGAACAGTGCGCTTATGGAGGAGTTCGGGAGACTCTACGTGTTCGTGGCGCATGACAGCCACTTTGACAAGAGGTACATCACTGCCGGTTACAGTGACGGGGAAAACACCCTGGTGCTGTCAGGACTTACAGAGGGTGAACATATAGTTAAATCAGATACTTACCTGGTCAAACTGTCACAGATGTCACTCACTGCCCCGGCACACAGTCACACCCATTAATCTTATTGACATGCTTGACAGAATAATTGACTTTTCCTTAAGGAACAGGCTGAGCATCGTCATAGGAGCTCTTCTTCTGATCATCACCGGAACCATTGTTACAATCCGGATGGAGATCGACATCTTCCCCGAACTGACGGCCCCGACTGTTGTCATAATGACCGAGGCCAGCGGAATGGCACCGGAAGAGGTTGAAACACTTGTCTCATTCCCAATAGAAACATCGGTAAACGGAGCAACTTCAATAAGGCGTGTAAGATCCACGTCAACAATGGGTTTTTCAATTGTATTCGTTGAATTTGATTGGGGGACAGACATATACAAAGCCCGGCAGACAGTGGCGGAGAGGCTTATCCAGGCAAATGCAAAACTGCCTGAAGGGATTGAAAAGCCAGTCATTGCTCCGCAGACATCACTCCTTGGTGAGATGATGATCATTGCACTTGAATCGGACACCCTGACTCCTATGGAGCTCAGGACGATGGCTGACTGGACAGTGGCACCCAGACTGCTTGCAGTTGGAGGGGTGGCACAGGTCAATGTGATTGGCGGGGATATCAAGGAATATCAAATCCTGGCAGATCCGTTAAAGATGGATTTCTACGGAGTAACAATGAATGAACTGATTGAGGTAAGCAAAGAGCTGAATACCAATACTTCAGGATCATTCATCAACCAGTACGGAAACAAGTACATCGTCAGAGGCATGGCCAGAAGCGACAGACTGTCCGATCTAGCTAATTCTGTTGTTACAGTTTCGGGGGGTATTCCTGTCAGAATAGGCGACATCGCTTCTGTAGAAATAGGCAGTGCTCCTGCTATCGGTACGGCTTCGTACCGTGGACGAAGCGCAGTGCTATTGACAGTTACACGACAGCCTGACGCCAACACTGTGGCCCTGGCTGAAAATATAAGTTATGTTATCAATGACATACAGTCAAATGCAGGCTCATTGGTAACTTTTCACAATGATATCTACAACCAGGCAGAATTCATTAATACCTCCGTCAGAAACGTGCTGAAGGCGCTGCTTGAAGGAGGAGTATTCGTGGTAATCATTCTGTTTCTATTCCTCTTCAATGTCAGGACTACCATCATATCTTTATTGGCGATGCCGCTGTCACTTCTTGTAGCCATTATCACACTGAAAGTTCTTGGTTATACAGTGAACACAATGAGTCTCGGAGGTATGGCTATTGCTATCGGGTCGTTGGTTGATGACGCGATCATTGACGTGGAGAACATATACAAACAGCTGCGTAAAAACGTTCTTCTGCCTGCGGAAAAAAGGGAACCAACAACCAGGGTTGTTTTCAGGGCATCATCTGAAGTCAGATCGTCAATCTGGAATGCCACGCTCATAATCATCATTACATTTGTCCCGCTGTTTTTCCTGGGTGATCTCGAGGGACGCATGTTGCGACCGCTGGGGATTTCATTCATTGTCTCACTTTTTGCCTCACTTATCGTTGCAGTCACTCTGACACCGGTACTCAGCAGTTATCTTCTCACTGATGAGAAAAGGCTTCTCCGGGCAGTGAACGGCTCGTGGACTGAAAGGAATCTGGGCAGAATTTACCGTAGCGCACTTCAGTTCACCCTTAGCAGAAGCAGGTTGCTGATCGGACTGACGGCAGCTCTCTTCCTGATATCCGTTCTCATGCTCACAAAAGCAGGAACCTCCTTTCTCCCAAACTTCAATGAGGGAGCATTGACCGTAAACATTTCTTTACCACCGGGAGTATCCCTGGAAGAATCGGCTAAGGTTGGTGTCAGGGCGCAGGTGATTCTGCTCGAGATTCCCGAAGTCACCTCCGTAGCCTGCAAGACAGGGAGAGCTGAGCTTGCCGAGCATTTCTTCGGTGAGAACATGTCCGAACTGGATGTTCCCTTTGTGCTTGCCGACAGGAGCAGAGAGGAGTTTTTTGCAGATGTCAGGGAGAGGCTCCGGGTCATTCCCGGTGCAAGCATAGAGGTCGGGCAACCCATAACCCACAGGATGGACAGGATGCTGTCAGGCACCAAGGCTAACATTGCCATCAAACTCTTTGGTGATGATCTGAATGATCTGTACACGACGGCAAACGTTATAAAATCTGAAATTGCCGGTATTTCGGGAATAGGCGACCTGAACGTTGAGCAACTGATTGAAACACCACAGCTGAAGATAAAACCTCGCCGGGAGATGCTTGCGAATTACGGCATTGACATGCGCAGCTTTAACTCTTTTATAACATATGCTATAGGAGGGCAGGCTGTCTCGGATGTTTATGAAGAGGAGAGGCGGTTCCCGATCGTTGTGAGGTTGGATGATGAGTCGAGGAGCACGATGGAAGGTATTCGCAGCTCACTCATTGATACTCATGACGGCAGGAAAGTACCGCTGTCGTCTGTTGCAGAAATAGAATCCTCATCGGGCCCCTCTGTTATCAACCGTGAGAATGTGAAGCGCCGGATCGTCATCTCGGTCAATACTGACGGACGTGACGTCGGTAGTGTGGTAAGGGATATCAAAGAGAGGATAAATGAAGAAGTAACGCTGCCTCAGAATTACCACATTGAGTATGGCGGACAGTTTGAAAGCGCCGAAAACGCAACCAGAAGACTGTTGGCAATATCGGTGATCGCACTTCTGGTAATCTTTTTGATTCTTTACCAGGAGTTTAAAAACAGCACTCTGGCTTTAATTGTGCTCCTGAACCTTCCGCTGGCCCTTATTGGCGGGATAATAGCCATTAAGCTATCATCCAATGTTGTAAGTATACCATCAATTATCGGATTCATTACACTGTTCGGAATAGCCACCAGGAATGGACTGCTGCTTATCTCGAGATATATTCACCTTAAGCAGGAGGGAAGGCCTCTCCTTGACCGGATAATTTCCGGATCGGCTGACAGGATCAACCCGATACTGATGACAGCTCTGACAGCCGCACTTGCCCTTATACCCCTTGCCATGGGAGGAGACAAACCGGGGAATGAGATACAGAGTCCGATGGCTATCGTGATCCTTGGAGGACTGCTCAGCTCAACGCTGCTGAATATATTCATCGTTCCCTCAGCCTATTATTTAATTGAAAGAAGAACAAAGAATGATTAAGAGACTATTCATACTGGCAGTGCTGATTTTTATTGCCGGACCGGTATCAGCACAATCAATTACAGAATTCCTGGGAAGGGTTTCTGAAAACAATCACACGATTACCGCTTACAGAAAACTCCTTGAAGCAAGAAGAGTTGAAGCCCGGACAGGAAATGCCCCATCTGACCCGTTTGTGTCTGCCGGTTTGATGCCGGGCAATACTGATGCGGCGGGTGATAAAAAGACCTGGTCAGTATCACAGTCTTTTGATTTCCCGACAAAATACCTGTTGCAGAAGAAAATCAACAGAAACACCATTATTCTGGCTGAACAGGAGTTTAACCAGGGAAGGATGAACACCTTGCTCGAAGCAGAGCTTGCAGTTTACGACCTTATTTATAATACAAGGGCTCTTGATAAATTGCTTGAAAGGAAGAAAGGCTACGAAACCCTGCGATCGGCCTGGGAAAAGATGCTCGAAAATGGCGAAGCAACCATAATGGATTACAACAATATATTACTCGAACTGTCAGCCGTAGACCTTGAAATCAACCGGAGAGAATCGGAAAGTGAAATGCTCAGGGAAAAGCTCAATTACATGAGCGGATCGGATTCGGGCGAAATCGGATATGCAGATTACCTGGTTAATACAGTGCCAGATATCGAACTTCTGATTACCGATAAATCAGAATTGCACCCGGCTTTCCTCATTCCGGAAATTGAATACAGCATCAGTCTGCAGGAAGTTAAGCTGAGCAGGAGCGCATCTCTCCCTGAATTTCAGATTGGTTACGGTTCAGAAATCGTATCCGGTACAGCGTATACCGGCCCGGTTGCCGGATTGACCATTCCTCTCTGGGCCAATTCAAACAGGGTCAAATATGCATCAGCCGCTGCTGATTATTCTGCTGCATTACGCGATGCAACTTTACTTAAACTGAAATCCGATACAAAAAATGGTTACTCCAAAGTCATGGCATTGCAAAGAAGCATTACAGAGATCAGAGGTATTATTACATCAGGGGGTGGAACCAAGTACTCCGACAAAGCCCTTTCTTCAGGAGAAATATCTGTTATTACCTATTTTATGTACCTGAACGTTCTCTACGAATCGGAGGATCGGCTCCTGGAACTGGAAAACGAATATAATAAGGCGCTGGCAGTTTTACTGGACTACCGGCTGTTAAACTATTAAACGGAAATCAGTTCCTGTGAAAATCTGCTGAAGTATTGATTATCATAGCTGTAATCATATTTATGATGCAATTGTTTGACATTAAAGGAAATGTATATAAAGTCGGCATACCTTCAACTTTTTGGTGATATGCTGACTTTCATCGCTGTGTTGATCGGGGGAGTGGCAATCAAATACCTTCAATGGTTTTGGATAGACGGTGTCTTTTCCATTGCCATAGCTATTTACCTGCTTTTTATGAGCTGGGGAATATTCAGATCATCACTGCGCATCATTATGCAGTTTACCCCGGAAGGGACTGATATTGCCATAATCCAAATGAATGGGTGATTATGGGAACCACCTTCGGAAATGGAAATATCAAGAAGACGCACAAGAGCAAATGGTCAGTAAAGTATGCAGAGGTCAGTGAGAGTCAGGCTCAGCCGGATGCTCGTCCTTCATTTCTTTGCCTGAAATTTTTCCGGTAATCCAGAGCATTGACCCCGGGAATTTGCCAGGCCTGAAGTGTACATTATACATATGCCAGAAGAGCAGCACGGTCACAGCCAGGATAGCCTCATGCACGTGAGCCTCCTTGAGGGAGTTGAACAGGACGTAAGCTTCGTTGCCGGTCAGGTTGCGTACTACATCAGGGAACCACATAGCCAGCCCTGTTCCGGCCATGATCACCACACCCCAGAATACAGCCCAGTAGTCAAACTTTTCAAAATAGGAGAATCGGCCAAACGCGGGAGGGTCAGGGTTTATTCTGAAGAACCACTTCAGGTTCTCACCCAGCTGCCTGAGCTCCTCCCGGCGCGCTCAAGCTATCAGCGCAGATCGAGCAGGAAATCATGGGCATTGCGGATCCCGCCGAGCGGAAGGACTATCTCGAGTCGCTGGGTCTTGACGACCT
>JAWOIF010000129.1:0-4420 GCA_046484805.1 Bacteroidales bacterium | reverse complement strand
AGACTCCTGCAAATAAGATGAGGGATGGCGTGGATTATGTCCCCATGCCATGGTGGAGGATCTTTCTGATTCAGTTCCTGAATATTGCAGGCCTCGGGCCTATATTCGGCGCTATTGCTGGCGCAATGTGGGGACCGGTCGCTTTTCTCTGGATCGTGCTAGGGTCGGTTTTTGCCGGAGCTGTACACGATTATTTCTCAGGAATGTTGTCGATCCGACATAACGGACTGAGCATCACAGAGATTATCGGAATCTATCTTGGCAGAGGCACTAAACAGTTCATGAGGGGCTTTACAGTCATCCTGATGGTCCTGGTGGGTGCGGTCTTTATTATGGGACCCGCAGGGATCCTGGCAGGACTGACACCCGATTTTGCCACGATAACTTTCTGGGTATGGGTGGTTTTCTGTTACTATGCTCTCGCCACGATGCTCCCCATAGATAAGATAATTGGTAAGATATACCCTGTTTTTGGCTTTGCTCTCATATTTATGGCCATTGGCCTGATAACAGCGCTTCTGGTAAAGGGATACCATATTCCTGAACTGACTCCGGCAAACTTCAGGAATTTCCATGTGAACGGAAATAAATTTCCTGTCTTCCCGATGATGTTCATTACGATCGCCTGTGGTGCGATTTCCGGATTTCATGCAACACAGTCACCTTTGATGGCAAGGTGTCTTACCAGCGAGAAACTGGGAAGAAGGGTATTCTATGGGGCAATGATCTCCGAAGGGATTGTGGCAATGATATGGGCAGCTATCGGAATGAGTTTTTATGGTGGTATCAGGGAACTGAATGACGTTATGACTGTGCAGGGAGGCAACGCAGCAATCCTGGTAAACGAGATATCCAACTCACTCCTTGGAAAATTCGGGGGTATCCTGGCCCTGCTGGGAGTGGTTGCGGCACCCATAACATCGGGTGATACTGCTTTTCGCAGTGCCCGCCTTATTGTCGCCGATTTTTTGAAATATAAACAGGGACCCATCAGGAACAGGCTCTTTGTAAGCATACCTTTATTTACTATAGGATTCCTGCTTACACGAATTGATTTCAGCATTATATGGCGCTATTTTGCCTGGGCGAACCAGACACTTGCCATGGTTGTCCTGTGGACAATAACCGTGTATCTTGTCAAGAGCAGGAAGTTCTATTGGATCACCCTTGTTCCGGCTGTTTTTATGACAGCTGTAACGAGCACCTATCTTCTTCTTGCTCCCGAAGGATTTTCCCTTCCGCCTTCTGTTTCTTATCCTGCAGGAATTTTTATTTCACTGACAGCTCTGGGATTCTTTTTTACTTATAAAGCAAGACACAACGACTTATAAAAAAGGCAGGGGGTTTAAACCTCCCGGAATATAATAAATTATGCAACCAGCCCGGGAGTAGGTTTTTGCCGGACTTCCTCCGATAAAATGTACTTTAAGGAGTTGAAGCTTTAGGTTCTCATTATCAGGTTGTTGCAAGATGTGGTAAAAAACCCCGCAAAGAGTTGTTTTTTTCTTGCAGGTTTAATAAAATGTTGCTACTTTTAATTGCGTACTATTATTACCCTGATTCTAACCTTAAATCGTTCAGCCTATGTAAATAGATTTACCTTAAAACGGCATTAATAGTGTCAGACATGATTATTGCCTTCTGTTTAAAATCTTTTCTTTTTTTATTAAATCCTAACTAACCTATTTTAAAGTATGAAAGAAAATTTCACTAATGGGGTGCCGATACCGGCTTACCTCAGGAAGTTACTTTCAGGGCTTATGATCGCAATTGTTCTGTTTGCGACCGGAGCCCTGAATGTTTACGGGGCATCCGGTGCTGACCTGCAACAGCTTACTGTTTCAGGTATAGTTACTGATGCTTCTACCGGCGAACCTATGCCAGGTGTAAATGTTATCGTCAAGGGAACCACCGTTGGGACGCTTACTCTGGGAGACGGGAGATACACCCTTGCTGTACCTGATCCGAATGCCACACTGGTTTTCTCCTTTATCGGGTATGATGTGCGTGAGGAGTTTCTTGCCGGCAGGGCAACCATCAACGTCACACTGACATCTGTCACAACCGCTCTCGACGAAGTAATTGTTACAGGGTATGGTACTCAGAAAAAGAGCGACCTTACCGGATCTGTTGTAAGGGTGACCATGGATCAGAAAGCAACCCTGGCAAACGTAAACCTTGCTCAGGCTCTGTCGGGAGCATCAGCGGGGGTTAATGTACAGGCATCCGGTCTTGCAGGAAGCGAACCCAGCCTTGCAATCCGTGGCCGCACATCACTGTCGGCAAGCGACAGGCCGCTGATAGTTCTCGACGGTATTATTTACAATGGTGCAATAGCTGACATCAATATTAATGATGTGGAATCGATCGATATTCTGAAGGATGCCAGTGCCGCTGCAGTTTATGGCTCAAGGTCAGCTAACGGTGTAATGATCATCACCACCAAGAAAGGCCGGTCTGAGAAACCCGTGATCTCATTCAACATGTATTACGGATATCAGGATATGACCAACAACCCAATGAGGGTTATGAATGCTGAGGAGTATGCCATCAGGCTTACAGACTATTATTATCAGCAGGATCTTTATACATGGTACAAGACAAAGCCGACCAGCGAAGCAGGCAAACCTGTCAGACCGGATGTTACAAACCGTGAGATTGTTGCTGCCAAACTTAGGACTCAGGAAGAAAGAGATAATTATATTGCCGGTAATGAGATCGACTGGGTGAAGGAAGTGCTTCAGATAGCCCCTATACAGAACTACAACCTGAACGTCTCGGGCAGATCTGACAGATCGAGTTACTATTTCTCAGGATCATACACAGACGAAGAAGGAATTCAGCTCAATGACCAGTTCAGCAGGATCACCCTTCACACCAATCTCGAAAGCAAAGTGACCGACTGGCTCACCGTGGGTTTAATCTCTTCCTATTCATTCAGGGACTATTCAGGAATTGAAGCAAGCCTTGGAAATGCAAGGTCGAGCAGCCCGCTGGCAGATAACAAGATAGGCCAGCCCGATTACGACATGTATCTTACCGGCGAGGTCTATATGACATACCCTCTTGTTCCTTTGTACAGAGATAACAAGGATATCAGGAATAACCTGTTCCTTGTCGGTAACGCAAAGATCTCAGTTCCGTGGATAACAGGACTCTCCTACGAATTCAATTACTCGACTACCTATTCAAACAGGAACAATTTCACCTTCAACCCTGTTACAACCCCTGAGGGTGTAAACAACAAGGGTCAGGCTGTGAAAAACCCCTCCGAGGAGCGGAACTGGATATTTAACAATATTGTAACTTATCTGCGTAATTTTGGTGATCACCAGATCAATGCAACACTTTTGTACAGCCGCGAGAGCCGTAATGCACAGAGCTCAACGCTTACTGCAACAGGATTTGATAACGAAGTGCTCGGATATAATAATATGGGTCTTGGTACACTTAGTACCGTTGCCTCATCGGCATGGGAAGAGAACAGCCTTTCATACATGGCCCGAGCCAACTATTCATTCAAGAGTCGCTATCTGCTCACCGCAACTGTTCGTCGCGACGGCTTCTCGGGATTTGGTGCCACCAATAAGTTCGCAACATTTCCTTCTGTATCAGTCGGGTGGGTCGCATCTGAAGAGTCATTCCTGAGGGATGTAAGGTGGCTCTACCTTAAGCTGAGAACCTCATACGGGAAGAATGGCAACCAGGGAATAGGACGTTATTCAAGCTTCTCGCGAATGACTGCCCAGCCTTATGTCTACGGACCTGCAACCTATATCGGTGTTTATCCCAGCACACTGGGAAATGCCAGCCTTAGCTGGGAAGCAACCTCATCATTCAACGTCGGGATAGACTTTGGACTGTTTAACAGGAGAATATCAGGATCATTGGATCTTTACAAGGCCACTACCACCGATGTGCTTGTGAGCCGGGCACTTCCGCCTACAAGCGGGTATGCAAGCGTCTGGACAAACATTGGGGCACTTGAGAACAAAGGAATTGAGCTGGAACTGAGATCGATCAATCTTACCGGTCAGCTTGGCTGGCAGACAGACTTCATTTTCTCCATCAACAGGGATAAGATCACAAAGCTTTATGGTGACGAGAACGACAGGGACATAGGAAACTCATGGTTTGTTGGAGAACCAATCAGTGCCATCTACGATTATGAAATGGCCGGAGGGCTCTGGACTGAAGCTGAACTGTATGCAGGACAGACATATAATAACTGGTACCCCGGTCAGTATAAATATGTTGACCAGAATGGTGACGGTGTTATAGAACCGACAAACGACAGGAAGATAATCGGATACACTACACCGAGCCACAGGTTCAGTATTAATAACAGTTTTGACTACAGGAATTTCACCTTCTCCTTCTTTGTCAATGCCGTTCAGGGTGGTAAGAAGTATTACCTGGC
>JAWOIF010000087.1:0-9686 GCA_046484805.1 Bacteroidales bacterium | reverse complement strand
TATGAACAGAATTTTACTATTACTTGCTGTCATCATGATTATGCTGGCCGCTTCAGGCTGCAACTCTCCTGAGCAACTTGATCATGAAGCCCTGACAGAACTTACCATATCTGAAATCCACAACGCATATTCAGAGGGCCATTTTACAAGCCGTGACCTGGTTACTGCTTACCTGGCCAGTATAGAACAGTATAATGTCGAAACCAACGCCCTGACGGTAATCAATCCTGATGCCCTTCGCCGCGCCATGGAACTCGACAGGGAGTTCCGCAAAACACGAGTGCTGCGTCCCCTGCATGGAATTCCGCTTATTGTAAAAGACAACATAAACACCAAAGGCCTCCCTACAACGGCCGGGTCACTCGCACTGCGTGACTACATTCCTGATGAAGATGCGTTTATCATCAAAAAGCTGCTCGATGCCGGTGCCATCATAATAGCAAAGTCGAATATGGCTGAGTGGGCCTTCAGTCCCATGCATACCGAAAGCTCAACAGCAGGTATAACCCGTAATCCTTACAATACGGAATATGTTCCGGCAGGTTCCAGCGGGGGAACCGCGGCTGCCATAGCTGCAAACCTGGCGGCGATCGGACTGGGTACCGATACGGGAAACTCGATAAGGGGACCCTCATCGCATTGCTCTCTGGTGGGGTTCCGTACCACACTCGGACTGATAAGCAGGAGCGCAATTGTACCCTTGTATCTGCGCAATGATGTTGTCGGACCGATGTGCAGAACAGTAGAAGATGCAACACGGGTAATGGAAGCAATGACAGGATACGATGAGGATGACCAGATTACCCGTTATTCAGAAGGTCAGATTCCTGATAATTATACTCAGTTTCTGAAGGCCGATGGTCTTAAAGGAGCCAGAATCGGGGTGCTGAGGGCACTAAGTGAAAACAGGCCCGATGCTGAGATAAAAGCACTGTTTGAGCAGGCACTGCTTGACATGGAATCGATGGGAGCAGTAATAATCGACCCTGTGGAAATACCTGACTTTGGAAATCTGCGGCAAAATCAGTGGTGTGCCGTTTTCCGTGAAGATGTAGAGGCCTTCCTGTCGGAATATGTTAAGCGCGATACCATGAAGACCATTGAGGATATCATCAGGGTAGGTGCAGGCTCGGAATATATCACCAGCCGCCTGCAGATGTTTGCACGCAGCACCACAGTCCAGGGCGAAGACAATGCCTGTCTTGATGCATACACCGACCCCAGTAGAATTGCCTTCCGTGATGCAATTGAAAAGGTGATGGACAGCCTGCAACTCGATGCCATCGTCTATCCCTCATGGAATAACCGGCCGGCACGAATTGAATATTACGACAAGGAATACCGTGGGGATAACAGCCAGGTGATAGCACCCCATACAGGCCAGCCTGCATTTACGGTACCTATGGGCTTTACAGAGGGAAACCTGCCTGCCGGCATTCAGTTCCTCGGCAGGATGTATGACGAACCAACCCTCATCACCCTGACCTACGCATACGAACAGGGTACAAAACACAGAAAACCACCAGAAAATCCGGTTGTTGTGAAATAGCTTGTTTTCCCTTTTATCCGGTTATGTCGGCTTTTAGGTGTATCTTTGATACCTAATACTCGCATGTTTCACAGAGCATAAACATAATCAGGTTTGTAGTAATAGCATGTGGGTGGCGATTTGCCACAGAATAATAATCATTCAGTTATGAAATGTGCATATATCGGAACCTATCCTCCACGTGAGTGCGGGATTGCCACTTTTACACAGAACCTGTTCAATTCAATGATGGCTGGCAATAAAAGCATGGAAATGCAGCCCGAGGGTTTTATCGTTGCGATGGACGATCATGGGGAGACTTATGATTATCCTGAAGAAGTAAAACTGACTATCAGGCAGGAGCACCAGCGCGACTACCTTGAGGCGGCCAGTTTCATAAACCTGAGTGGTGCTGATATTTGTGTGCTTGAACATGAATTCGGTATTTTCGGTGGTCAGAATGGCGTTTATATCCTTTCCCTGTTGCACCGCCTTGAAATTCCTCTTATAGTAACACTTCACACAGTTCTAAAAGAACCCTCCTACACCGAAAAGGAAGTATTGCAGCAGATATGTAAAATGGCTGATAAAATAGTGGTGATGAGCCATAAGGCAATCAGTTTTCTCACAACCATTTATGATGTTTATGAAGGGAAGATAGAATATATAGAGCACGGGGTACCGGATTTTCAGTTTGATCAGCATCAGTCGAAGAAGGATTTCCGTATTGAAAACAGAAAGGTAATACTCACCTTTGGCTTTGTAAGCCGTAATAAGGGGATTGAAACTGTATTAAAGGCATTGCCTCGGGTTATTGAAAATCATCCGACGGTCATCTACCTTGTGGTGGGAAAAACTCATCCGGGCGTCCTTCGCCATTCCGGAGAGGAATACCGTATATACCTTCAGAAATTGACAAAGAGCCTTAAACTCGTTGATCACGTATACTTCCTTAACGAGTTTGTTGACCAGAAAGAATTGTTCAGGTATCTGTCGGCGTCAGACATCTATTGCACACCTTACCTTAATGAGGCACAAATTACCAGCGGAACTCTGGCATATGCCATAGGAGCCGGCTCTGCTGTTATATCTACACCTTACTGGCATGCAACGGAATTGCTTGCAGACGAAAGGGGAAGACTCTTTGGATTTAATGATTCAGATGAGCTGGCAGTGATAATCAATGAGTTGCTTGATAATCCGGAAGCGCTGAAAGATATCAGAGAAAAGGCATATAATTACGGAAGAACAATTACATGGCCAAAGTCAGGGGCAAAATATCTTACGGTTGCACAAAAGCTTCTTACCATTCCGAAGAAAATCAAAGCAGAAAAGGAAACTGTCATTGACCCTCTTCTTCTACCACCTTTCTCGCTGGTTCATATTAAACACATGACTGACGATACGGGTATCATTCAGCATGCAAATTTTGGCATACCCAACCTGAAGGAGGGATACTGCCTCGACGACAATGCAAGAGCCCTGCTGATGGTGTTAATGGCATACCGGCAAAAGAAGGATACCCTGGCCCTTGACCTGGCTCCCATCTATCTGAGTTATATCCATTATATGCAGAATGAAGACGGCACTTTCCGGAATTTTCTCAGTTTCAGTCGTCAGTTTCTGGACGAGATTGGATCGGAAGACTCTTTTGGAAGGACTATCTGGGCACTTGGTTATCTTCTTTCCAATCCACCAAATGATGCATATTATCAGGTCGGAAGACTTATCTTCTTCAAAGCATCCCCTAACTTTGAGAAACTCCGGTCAATCAGAGCCATAGCCAACACAATGATGGGCATTAGTTACTATCTGGGCAGCAATCCCTCTGACGATGAAATGATCGAGAAACTCAGAGACCTCACCGGTAAGCTGATCAGGGAATATAAGGCGGCAAGCTCCGGGGAATGGAAATGGTTTGAACCATTACTGGCTTATGATAATGCGATGATGCCACTGGCGCTGCTGCATTCTGCAGAAATAATCAGCGACCCTGAAATTACTGAAATTGCGATGGAAACAATGAGCTTCCTTACAGGTATAACTATGAAGGATGGTTATCTGTCAGTGATCGGCAATGAAAAATGGTACAAAAAGGGGGGTGAGCGATCCATGTATGCGCAGCAGCCTGTTGATGCCCTCGCAATGATTCTTATGTTCCATCAGGCTTATCGTTTGACTAAAAAGAAAGAATATCTTGACAGTCTGTTTAACTGCTTCCTGTGGTTCCTGGGCGAAAATGATCTGAGGATGAGCCTGTTCGATTTTGAAACCAAGGGCTGCTGCGATGGCTTTGAAAATTATGGAGTGAACCGTAACCAGGGTGCCGAAAGCTCGCTGGCTTACCTGATATCTCATCTTACAGTATTGCAGGCATTCGAGGAGATGGAAAAGAAGTTATAATACAAACTAAAACCCTGAACCATGCTGATAAAAAGATATCAAAACAATCCTGTTCTTACAAAAGATGATGTGCCATATCCGGTTGCAACAGTGCATAACGCAGGCGTTGTGAAATTTGGCGACAGGTATGTAATGATCTTCCGGTCACATAAACATAATGGAAGAAGTATTCTGGGAAAGGCAGAAAGTCATGACGGGTTTCACTTTACCGTCGATAAGGAGCCTTTTATGGTTCCGTCATCTGACAGCCTGTTCGGGGAATATGAAGAATATGGTATTGAGGATCCGAGGATCGTATTCATTGACGATGAATACCTGATTACCTATAGCGCCTATTCGAGGCATGGTGTGCGGGTTGGCCTTGCCAAAACCAGGGATTTCAAATCGGTGGAAAGGTTTTCCCTTATCACCGAGGCCGACTATCGTAATGTTGTGATATTTCCTGAAAGGTTCAATGGTCTGTATGCCCGGCTCGATCGTCCTCATTCCGAAATATCACCCTGGTCGATATGGATATCATACTCGCCTGACCTGAAGTACTGGGGCGAATCGAAACTGATAATGAAGCCTCTTCAGTATCACTGGGATGAAATGAAGATCGGACCCGGGGCTCCACCGATAAAAACTTTGCGAGGCTGGTTGAATATTTATCACGGGGTATTCCCCACAATGGACGGGTCGGTTTACAGGCTGGGAGTCGCGTTGCATGACCTTGAAGATCCTTCGGTGATAATAGCTGTGGGTGATGACTGGATATTGCAGCCCGAGGAGGTCTATGAAGTAACCGGCTATGTGCACAATGTAGTCTTCTCCTGTGGGGCCGTGCCGGAAGATGACGGAACCGTGAAGATCTACTGGGGTGGCGCCGATAAGGTGATGTGCGTGGGAACGGCTGATATAGAGGAACTTGTCGATCACTGCCTGAATAATTCAAGAAATGCTCTGTAGCTGAAAATAGAATATGAATATAGCCATTTTATCACCTATTGCCTGGCGAACCCCTCCCTCAAAATACGGCCCGTGGGAACAGGTCGCCTCTAACATTGCTGAAGGTCTGATAGAAAAGGGAGTTGATGTGACCCTTTTTGCAACGGGTGATTCAATTACAAAAGGCACGCTGGAATATGTATGCGAACGACCTTACGCAGAAGATGCTGCAATAGATCCCAAAGTGTGGGAATGCATGCACATAAGCCACCTGATGGAGCAGGCCGGTAATTTCGACCTGATTCACAATAACTTCGACTTTTTGCCGCTCACTTATTCTGGTCTGATCAAAACCCCTGTGGTGACTACAATACATGGTTTCTCCTCTCAGAAGATACTGCCGGTATATAAAAAGTATAATAGTACCACTTCCTACGTTTCGATCAGTAATTCAGACCGCAGTCCAGAGCTCGACTATATCGCAACAGTTTATAATGGCATCAATACAGAGGAGTTTACGTTTAATCCGGAACCAGAGGATTATCTCCTCTATTTTGGCCGTATACATCCTGAAAAGGGAACATCTGAATCTATCAGCATAGCGAAGCGGTCGGGGAGGAGGCTTATTATTTCAGGACTGATTCAGCATCAGGAATACTTTGACAGTATGATAAAGCCTTTCATTAATGATGATGACATAGTTTTCGCCGGCAATTCGGGACCTGCTGAAAGGGACAGGCTAATGGGAGGTGCTTATGCCCTTTTGCATCCGATCAGCTTCGATGAGCCGTTCGGACTGAGTGTGGCGGAATCAATGGCCTGCGGAACACCCGTGATAGCATTTAACAGGGGCTCAATGCCGGAACTGATAAAAGACAAGGAGACAGGCTTTCTGGTCGATACTGTTGCCGAGGCTGCCGAGGCTGTCAGTAATGTCATTTATCTCGACAGGAAACACTGCAGCGACTATTCAGTAAGGATGTTCAGCCGACATGCGATGGTTGAGGGTTATCTTGATGTGTACGAGAAGATACTCTTATCCCGGTATTGATAATCTGCTCCCTGCGAGCGTATTTTTGCTATTTGGAATTCTTGAGTTCCGACAGCAGTTCTTCCATATTTATCGATGCATACGTGGATGCATAGTCTGACATGGCGTATGGGATTATCAGGTTACCATTGTGGGCAATGCTGCCGCAGGAGTAAACGACATTAGGTACGTAGCCCTCCCTTTCCTCTTCATTGGGTGATATCAGGGGTGTTTTAAGTCTTCCGATCTCCTTCTCAGGATCGTCGAGGTCGTAAAGGGAGGCCCCCAGAACGTATTCCCGCATCGGACCGACTCCGTGTGTTATTACCAGCCAGCCCTCCTTAGTCTCAATAGGTGAGCCGCTGTTGCCTACCTGTACCAGTTCCCACGGATATTTTGGCGATTGTATGAGCCTGGCTTCGCGCCATATGTTTTTACTCTCTGAATAGGCTATGTAGTTGTTTACTCCGTCAATACGGCATAACATGGCATATTTACCTTTTATTTTCCTTGGAAACAAAGCCATTCCCTTGTTCCTTGCCAGCTCACCGTGAATGGGTGAACACTTGAAATGATAGAAATCCTTGGTTTCAAGCAGCTTGGGCAGTATGCTCACGCCGTCATAGGCAGTATAGGTGGCATAGTAGGTTACCTCGCCATCATCATCGGTGAACTTAACGAAACGAGCATCTTCAATGCCGTTCTTTTCAGTTTCGGAAACAGGGAAGATAACCCTCTCGGAAATCGCTGAGTCAAGAGAAAAATGAATTTCATAATGCGAGAGCGCAAGCCACATCATCTGACTAATTATCAGCTTTTTGGAAGAGGAGAGCTGATGAGTTCTCTCTGTCTCCCTTACTGCTCTCTTCAACTCACCATAAGTAAATTCTTCTCCCAGTTTTTCAAGCACAAAGACCGGGGGTATCTTGTTGTCAAAATCACTCAGTTCATCCAACTTTTTGATGAAAGTCTTTTTATGATAAGTATGCCTTTTAATCCGTTCAGCTTCTGCCAGCATCTTCCCTACCGGTTCAACGATCATCTTGCTGTTCTTGTCTAATACTGCTGATCGGAAAACTATTGATGAAATATGTCCTTCGCCTGTAGCCCTGAAACTGATTATCACTCTTTTTTCCCCTCTGGCAAGTTTCGACTGATCGGGATCTTCTACAATGGAGGGATTGAAAAACGCTGCAGATTCAATCGAGAATTCCATAGTGAAATACGATCCGATAAGAATCTTTTTTGTATGGTCAATCTCACTCTTTTTTATTTCCATCTCGCTGTACAGATGGTCGAGTTTGTTGAAATGAGTTTCAAATATTTTTGAGATATTCCTGTGTCGCTTCGAGTAACCCCTTAGTACCTGGTTCAAGGCCGACCTTGCTTCACTATCTGACATCTCCAGCACATTACGGATAATGTCCTTACTCCTTTCGTCAGAGGAATATAGAAACCGGGCAATCACCCTGCTGGGATCAGGAGTGAACTTAGTATTTTTGCGCGTGACCGTAACCTGCATAATTTTCAGTGCTTATAGATTGGCTGAATGAAGCCGTAAATATAGGGTATCTGTTTAAAAATACTTTACCCTGAAGAACATTTGTCCGCTGAAGCCCATAAAGTTCTCCTTCCCGTGATAGCTGCCCATATCACTGTTGTCTCCCCGCCGGATCTTACTTAACCGTGCAGCAGGTGACCGGGAATGTGTGCGAAGACCTTTTTATTGATTATGGTGGAGTGCCATTCGCAGGTGTCGGGATAGTCACTGAAGGTGTGACGTATCTGTCAGGCTTTTCAATATATTAAGAAATAATTTTGTGTATGTTTGTTGATGTATCACCATAAACTGAAAGAGATGAAAACGATAGCCTCCCTTGTACTGTTGTTGTTGATTGTCGGTACGATCCTTACGAACCTTACGAACCTTACGGGCCAGACACCCGCCACTGTAAAAACCGCCCTAGTTATTGTCGACATTCAGGAGTTCTATTTCCCTTCTGACGGGTCGGGACCGGTCGGGGCACTGGAGGCAAGCCTGGCTGCCCGTAATGTGCTGAAGGCATTCCGTGATGAAGGTCTTCCGGTGGTGCATGTTAAGCACAATGCCATGCGCGGGGCTGAGATCCATACGAATGTTGCTCCCCTTCCCGGTGAAAAGGTAATAACCAAGGAGGCCATTAACAGTTTCCTCGGAACCGACCTTTATGATTACCTGAGATATGGCGGGGTCAACAGACTGGTAATAATCGGCATGCAGACCCATATGTGCGTTGAGGCAACGGTACGGGCCGCACACGATTTAGGGTATGACTGCATTGTGGTGGCCGACGCATGTGCTTCCCGCGACCTGCAGTTCGGTGACATTAACATCTCAGCTGAGAAAGTCCATGCCAGTACCCTTACCACCTTTATGGCCGGCCGATACGCCCGCGTAGTGACACTGGAAGAGTTCCTGGCAGAAACCTCTTTGTATCTTTACAATCCCTAGACTGCTTCGATTGTTGAGGGTGGCTTACTGGCGATGTTATAGGTTACGCTGACAACGCCGGGTACTTTGGCCAGTATCTCGTTTGCCAGACCTGTCAGGGTTTCGTACGGCACATTGGTAGGAGTGGCGGTGCGCGCATCAATACTGTCCCAGCACCTTACCTCTATCTGCCTGCCAAAATCGCGTTTCCCGTCACGCATACCGGTAACGCGGTCCTCATGAAGTATAGCCAGATACTGGAAAGCTCCGCTGTCGCGCAGCCATTTTTCAGTAATCGTAGTCGCCTTTCTGACTATACCGAGCTTTTCGCGTGTCACCTCGCCAATTATACGTGCTGCCAGGGCCGGACCGGGAAACGGTATGCGGGCATAGAACTCTTCCGTAAGTCCCAGTGCCCTGCCCGCCTTCCTTACTCCGTCCTTGCGCAGCTGTATCAGGGGCTCGATTATCTTATACCCGAAAGCTTTCTGCGGATCGATGCCCAGCTGCTCAAACACGTTGTGCTGCCGCTTGATACCCGCCACTGTCTCGTCAATGTCAGTCAATATCGTTCCCTGCAGCAGGTGCCGGGCATTGCTCTCCCTCACCAGCCTGCCGAATACATCCTTGTAGAAAGCCTGGGTTATTGCTTCGCGCTTCTCTTCCGGATCGGTAATTCCGTTGAGTGCCGACAGAAATGCCTCTTCGGCATCCACTATCTCCACCTCAACACCAAGCTCCCTGAAAAAGGACTGCACCCTTTCGGGTTCCCCCTCACGCATCAGGCCGTTCTGTATGAAAACCGTCCTTAGCTTCCTGCCCAGCGCCCGGTGGCCCAGCAGCGTTACCACTGATGAGTCGACACCTCCTGAAAGGGCGTTTATGGCCATGCCGTCGCCAACGGCCTGCCTGATCTCATTTACTTTTTCGTCTATGAATGAATCGGTGTTTAACGATTCGGCAAGGATCTCTTTGGTCATGCTATTTCTGTTTTATGGATTTACCCTGATTTTTCTTTCAATACCCTGTCGGCGGCCAGCTTGCCGGTGAGTATCGACATCGGCACCCCGCCCGGACTGTAAACCCATTGTCCGGCCTGGTAAACCGATGGTATCGGCGTCAGCACCGACCGGTCGGCGATCTGTATCTTATTGACAACCGGCATTGAATCAGTAAAAGCCCATCCGGTAATACCCCCTTCAGAACTATTGATCCGCTTTTCAATGCTCAGCGGACTGAATGAAAACCGCGCAATCACCTTATCCTTCAGGATCGGGTAGACAGAGCCCGAAACCACCTTCACAATCCGGTCCTCTAATTCGCGTATA
>JAWOIF010000060.1:0-3192 GCA_046484805.1 Bacteroidales bacterium | reverse complement strand
GACGCTCGCTCTTCCTGCCAAGCTGCACCGAAGCCAGCACTTCACCCAGCATCCTTATCGGAGATGTTATTCTGTCGCTGATAAGTACGGCAAGGCTCATAGTAGCCAGTATCATAATAAGGCTGAAATTCACAATGGCGACAATCAGGTTCGAGATCTCATCAGAGAGACGGCTATGCATGCCAAAGTATGGAACATTCAGATAAGCAAGTAACTCATTCCTGCTGTTATAGAATGGAACGTATATTGAAAGGTATTCAAGTTTTCCTATTCTTTCCCAGGCAATATGCTCCGATTCCTGAAGAGAAGAGAGACTAATAAAGGCAGTTTTGTCCATTCTCATGCTTGTGAGGTCGCGTATAAAGACTTCAGGTCGCGATGTGGACATCAGCACTCCCCCCTTGTCATATAGGTTGATGTCAGTAAAAAAGACATTTGAGAACTTAACCAGAAGTTCGCTCAGTGAGTGATATTTGCCATCGCTCCAGTCATCATCAAGCGATTCCTCACCATCAAGTTTATGATCTAACTCTATATACAACGATCTGGCCTTTTCCCTGATACTGTCATAGTGCCGCTGCCGGTACTGTTCGATGCTCAGGTATGATGCCCCGGCCGCAATTCCCAAAAAAGTAAAAAAGATTATCAGAACAAAAGCAATCTGGAGCTTCTGCCTGAAAGTCAGCATGAAGACCGGTCTGCCCTGAGGTTTCCTGTATATCAGTGAATATATGGCAGAAATCAGCAGCAGAAAAAGAAACAGCCATGCAAACGAAACTACCATGCTCGTAAATGGAATTACCCTGCGACTGAGAATAACAGTAGTATCTCCCAGCCTGTAAACAAAATGCTCGAATCCGTCACGCGAAAAAGAATGGAACTCCGGATTTGAACCGGCAATGTCATTGTCTCTCTTGGGATAAGAGAACTCCCCTGTGTTAATCACAAGGTCACCATCAATGTATTTCGCCAGAGAATACCCTTTCAGCCTTACCGGTCGCATATACTCCTCGTCGGTAAGCAACTCAGGATATCCTTCCCTGAAGGCGCTAACGTATGAGTATAGTTCAATGAACAACCCGTTTTTGCTTCCCGTGGGAGCATCAAAATAAAAGTTACCCAGGTAAAAGGGTCTCCCGGACTTATTGTCAAGAAAATAGAAGGAGGTTCCAGTGACCGACTGACCTTCCTCATGCGCCCTTTCAATGAAGAAGGAGAAACAATCTTCAGCTATGTCATCACCGTCATCGATCAACAATGATGAGCTTTCGTTACAGATAACCACCGAAAAGTCATAGTTTATCCAGTAACCCACAAAATAGGCATCCCGGAGATAATCTGAAACCAACTCTGCATCATCCTGGTCAAAATATCTTTTCGACAAAATTGTTTTTAACAATGTGTCTTCCCTGAGACGCGAATCCATTTCTATCAGAAGATGCTCGGCTACCGGGTCATAATTGGTTGCCAGAGAAACCGCAGAAACCCTAAGACTTTCAATCTCATTCTTTTCTGAAATCTGTGTTATGAACCATGTTGCATAAAGGGCAACAATAATAGAAAAGAATGCTGACAGATTGTAAATGCCCATCCTATTCGTTGCATAGAACCATAGAAGTAGCACCAAAACCAGGTAGAAGAGCGCCAGTATAAATCCTGTACTGATATCGATACGCGATGCAAATACAAAGATTATAAGATTGATCAGAATTGCTAAGACTGCTATATGGAATTTTGTTAAAGACAATATTCTCAATACTTTGAGGATGTAAAAACAGGGTGCCAGCAACAGAAAAAACAGAGATGTAATTCCCATAACAGACAAGAAATTTACCTGTGAGATCCTGTAACCTTCAAAAGTCAGGTTTGTATGGGCAACCATTGTTATAAGGACCTGGTGTATCGCTATTATCATTACGGTTGCCGGAATAAGCAGAAGCGCCAGAACAGAAAAGTCTCTTGCCAGGCTCACATTCCTGATCTGTTGAGGCTGAAAGTGTATGTAAAAAGTTCTGGCCAGATCAGCAAGAAGAATGCTTAAGAAAAAGAGATGTCCCATAGAGGGTATCATCCTTGAAAGAGAAAAGGACGAAGACATGAAAAGCTCTGTCCTTTTCAATACCTCGGGTAAAAAGTTTTTGTAAAGAATCAGCCATAACAGGAAATATACTATCAGCTTAAATGCAAGTGCAGCCGGGGCACCATACCTTCCGGAAGTGAACTTTGTTATATCATCTGTCACCAGCAATAATAAAACCAGGAAAGCCGTCCACAAAAAAATGGGAATAATTATAAGAGCAGAATTCTCCTTTTCGCCCTGAAAACTAATTGTAAACGCACGTGAACCGTCCTGAAGAATGACATTATATCCTCCAAGTATCTTTTCCGGGTGCAGCACTGCATTGCCGGGAAGATTCAAGCCGGGAGCAAATCCGCTTCTTACCAGGTTGTTATTTACGTCATAAATACTGTATATCCTGAGCAGACCAATGATTGTCGTATCGCCGCTTTTCATAGTACTGTTGAGGAAGTAGCCGTTTTGTATGAAAGTAACCGGAAGGGTATCGGCAATCACCGGAAACTCGTCTGGAAGGTCAAATGCCCTGTCACTCCAATAAATAAGTTCTTCTCCCTGATAAATCAGGATGGTCAGGCCTTTTCTTCTCAATTCTTTCAGGTCGAGCCTGTTGGAAAGAGACTTCATTGTAGTGTCATCAATCCCGGTCTCCCTGACAATCTCCATCCTGCTTGACATATACTCTTTCTTATTTTCAAGGATACTTTCGACCCTGTGCCTCAGAAACCGGTATTCTGCATCACTGAAATAGAATCTTCCTGCAGCTATGGCAAGAAGAAGCAGTACACACATTGAAAGTGTTCTGATTACTGGTTTTTGGATTTCCATCATAGGTAAAGGATCTTTTTATTCGTGGTGATAAGGGAGTCCCTCGATTATTGTTAAAACCCTGTACAGCTGCTCTATAAACAATAACCGTACCAATTGGTGGGGGAAAGTAAGCTTCGACAATGAAAGCCTCATATCAGCCCGGGAATAAATCTCCTGAGAGAACCCCCAGGCCCCGCCGCAGACAAATGCAATATTCCTGCGCAATCCGGTAAATGATATCCTGATAAAAGAAGCCAGCTCATTCGTGGTGAACTCCTTTCCTCTTTCATCCAGCAAGATCACAT
>JAWOIF010000234.1:0-13829 GCA_046484805.1 Bacteroidales bacterium | reverse complement strand
CCATTCCCATCCGTCTGCCATAGTGAACAGATTGTTCTTTACCTGTATGGCCATGGGGATGTGTCCATAATAATAATTCAGTATATTCCTGATAAATAGACCATAATCAGCATATTCCATATTGAAAACATTATTGCTTATATCAAAGAGGGAAGGTCCCTGTGGTGGCTCATTCTTAAGAAATGAATAGTAGGGATAATCATCCACTGCAAATCCCCAGCTGTATGCAGGAATATTGAAAATATTTCCTGACACGATAATTTTGTTGTCGCGGCCTTCCCATACTCCTCCAGCCCGGTCGAGATTGTTGAAAGTGTTGCCTTTATTCTTTTCACCAACGACTAACTGGCTGTTTTTAAGGTCTTCAAGGACTACGCCATAACAGAAGGTATCAAATTCTGAGTTGGTAATACTAATGTCAACTTTTTGCCTGGGAACTGGGTCGCCAGTCCATTTATAGTAATCACCCGATGTCCGTAAGGCATATGCGCAGTTGTAGTAAAATACATAGCCTTTATAACCCTCACCAGTCTCAAGCCTCTGTCCCTGTAAACATATATTATCAATTATTACATTGATTGACCGTTCTTCATTCAGAGGCTCATAATCATAGTTATTTGCTGAAAAACTTAACAGAGATAAAATATTACCATTTCCTGATCCTCCGACAGATATCTTTCCCGGAGGCGTCCTGATGGTAAAATGACTTAGATGAACATCGCCACCAACAAATTTAATCAGGTCGGGAAGCAACCCCCGTGCCAGCAATGGAGATATGTCAAGATTGTCCATTGCCGTAATAATGGTCTTTCCCTTTCCGGCACCCTTCAGCGAACCATAGAAGTCCCGTACTTCAATGAACCCGAGTCTGTATTGCCCCTCACATAACTGTATTACTGAGCCGTGTCCTGCTTCTTTTGCATCGTCAAAAGCCTGAACAAATGCATCAGTGTCGTCACTGCCACTGGGCTCTATGGTAATAACCTGGCTCATTGGCAATTTTTTTAACATCCCGCCGTCACTGTTACTCCCCTGGTAATAGGGACCGTCGATTTTGCTGCAGCCTGCAGCCATGACGAGGCAGGCAATCAACGAAGCTGTCAATCGAATTGTTTTCATAATCTTGCAGTTTGGTTAAACGCTTATCAATTACTTAAAGAATAAACTCAAAGAACTCTTCTCCCGTTTTTACCGGCATGGTTGCTACCCTTCAAGGGTAGAGGTGTTGGTTCTCAGACGTATTGGCACTCAGGTACGGAAATGGAACCTTCCCCGGATAGGAGCTTTTAATAAATTCAAGCATCATCGGGTTTAGAGTCTCATGGTATGCCCACTGAATAACATGCTGGCTTGGAGCAGGGACATCCAGTATATGAATCTCACACCCCGGGAAAAACAGATTGGTACGGTACTCAATGGCTGTTCCGATACGTCTGTAGACGACCATTATTGGTATATCCCATGCATAAGGCTGGCAAACACTCTCTTCAAGTAAATGATAATACAGGTTTGCCATCAGCCAGTTGGGATAGTCAAGGAAATACTTGCCCCATTCAATCAGATCAGCTGGTGCAGTCGCAAGGGGTATCAGGCCACCCAGGGCTGCCACCTTGTCATCATCGCCCATATTTAAATATACTTCATTGAGGTAATTCCGGGTCGCTTCATTCATATTCGGATACGGAGTACCCCAATGTGTAATGCCTATGTCGAGCAAAATCAGCTTTGTTATCATGCCCGGATGCTTTATTTCCAGCTGGGTAAGTGGTTGGTGACCCCAGCTGAATCCCACACCAATGAATTTTTGCACACCCTCCTTTTTCAATACAGCGTAAATGGCATCTGCCATCAACTCCTGGGTGTACTCAACACCTTCCGGGGCATCACTCAAGCCATGCCCTGGAAGATCAATGTAGATACACCTGGCTTTGTTTCTGAAATAGTCAAACTGTTTTGAATATACAGTCAGGGGGTTGGTCCACCCTGGTATGAACACCATATTTACCGGGCCTTTCCCGATAATGCGGTAATGAACCTTCAATCCGATTCCCGGTATTGTTGCAAAACGCTCCTGATCAAGGCCGTGCGATTGCACCTTTACCTTGGCAAACCCTGGCGGCTCGCCAGTACGTAAATCATCGAACTTACTGCAGCCTGATAAAACCAGCAGGCATGCTGCCAACAATAAAACTAACCTGGTTGCTTTCATGATTTTGAATAATTTGGTTAAATACTACGATAACTTTACCGTAAATTTCGGCATAAGACAATAGCACTGCATATCAGCTATGTCGCTGATAGTTGCAATTTTCCTGCAAAAGGTTTCAATTATGTTGCAGGGGGTAGATATGTGTCAGCAATGTGGCTATTTTGCCCGACGTGTATGATACGGCATCAGCCCCTTTTTGTTGATCACCTGCAGGAATCTGGGGTCATCTCTCAGGAAGTCGAAATCCGGATTTGTCGCAATAAGATTGAAATAATGTCCAAGCGGGCGTGGATTTTCCAGTGCACGCTCCAGCCAGTAAATTGTCTCCTCATGATTCTTCAGAATGGCGTTCCACCAGGCAATAAAAAAAGGATGCCCGGTCATGCCGTCAACAGGTATAGGCTTGTTTTTATTGACATCTATCAGCCATTCAAACAAACCTTTAATGCCTGACTGGTTGTATGCTTCCTCTATTTCGTCGTCATAAGACTCTGCGCCAGGATATCGTTTGGTAAGTTCCTGGAGCTTTTCTGCCGCTTTCTCCCCTTCGCCCAGTTTGATGTAGTTCAGAATAAACAACCATGCATTATCTGTAAAATCGGGCTTCAGGTCATATGCAATCCGGCATGACTCAAGTGCCTTGTCATATTCCTCCTCAAAATAGTAGATCCATGCGCTCAGGTTCTGCACCACCCAGAAGTATGGCTCCAGTTCCAGAGCCTTGTTAACATGGCGGCGGGCCTCTTCAATCGGACCGGTAATCATAAGGTACTGCGCATACCACTGCCGCGCAGTCGAAAAATTGGGATTCAGATCGATAGCCCTTTTCAGGGCTGCCCCACCTTCTTTAAGGTTAAACTCTTTGCTCCAAACCAGTGCAACGCCTAAAACTGCATGCGCTTCGGCACAATCAGGATCAATCTCAAGGGCTTTCCTGCTGTATTGCAATCCTTTAACCCTCCCCTCAGCCGTAGGTATTATTCCCCAGGCTGAAAGATTGAACCAGGCATTGGCAAGACCTGCATAAGCATCTGCAAAGAGAGTATCACCGGCAATGGCTTTTTCATAATACTGAATACAATTCAGAACCCCGGTTCTGTCAAAATCGGCACGTTGCGGGCTGTTTGCCTTATGCAACAGGAACCGGGCACGCATATAATGATCGTAGGCCTGGGCATTCCGGGTAGGGACCTTTTCAATTAACCTGGCTTCTTCTTCCGAAATTACCGCATTCAGGCTTCGCGCAACATCAGTCGCAATATCACTCTGTATGCCAATAATGTCAGTATAATCCCTGTCATAATTGGATGACCAGAGATGATCGTCTGTCCTGGCATCAATAAGCTGAACACTGATTCTGGTTTTATCCCCGAACAATCTTACACTCCCCTCGAGGGCATAGCTAACGTTCATGAGTTCAGCTATTTCAGGTACAGACAGATGGGTGTCCCTGAACTGTTCTGAAGATGTTCTCGAAACAATTCTCAGGGCAGTGACATGGAATAAAGAATTAAGGATATCCTCAGTAATGCCATCGGCAAAGTATTGGTTATCGTCACTTCCACTGTAATTTTTAAACGGAAGTACAACAATAGATTTTTCTGCCGGGGAAATTATACTTTCAGCCCGCGAAGCCTCAAACCCTGGACTGGATAGCAGGTAGAGAAAAAGTGTTACTACAATAACCAGGGCAGAATATAGTATCACTCTCCTGTTGCGGTGGAACCAGCTGGTACCGGCAACTGCAGTCACGATCTCTGCAGAAACCCCGGTACTGTTTGCTCTGCCATCTGCCTCCTGTATTGCCCTCTTCCTCATTTCACCCGGGGGAAAGCCATACTCTTCATGAAAACAGTGGCTGAAATAGGCCGGACTGCTGAAACCGACCCTGTATGCTATATCTGATGCCGGTATATCCTCATTAAGGAGCATCTCCCTGGCCTTCGCAAGGCGAACAGACCGTATAAACTGGCTGATGGTCCGGTTGCCGAGTCGTTTAAGATGCCGGTGTATGTAAGAACGGCTGACTCCCATTTCACGGGCAAGGTCATCGACTCCGAATTGATGGTTATGCAGATTCGCTTCGATAACTTCCGTCAGCCTTCTGATAAAATCCTGCCCTCTGTTATGGGCCATGCTGCTCATGCCTTGCTAAAAAAAGTATAATAATCTTCTTTTTGTTAACAAGTTACGAAATTTCTCACATTCTGTCCGGGTTTTCCGGCAATAAGTCCTGATTTACTTTAAGATTGTCAGCCTTTTATTGCCAGCACATCCTTGCTGATTTCCCGGCATGAATAGCCGTGGCTCTCAAGATATGCCCTGCACTCAGCAGCTGTCGCCGGGTCGAAATTGACCTCTTCATACAAGATTACATCAGGGGTTATCCTGCCCAAATCAAGCATCTTCAGTATTTCATAGTCAAATCCTTCAGTGTCAATAGCCAGCAGGTTTATCTTTTCGTCCCCGAACCTGGCCAGCAGGGTCTCCGGACTGATAGTCTCTATTTCTTGTCCGGTGATAAGCTCATCTTCGTTTTCAGAGATGGCAATACCCTGTTTTAGTGCCTGCCGCTTAAGGGTGCCGTCCTTAATCTTGTTTACCAGTACCTCCCGGTTAAAACTTGCCAGTCCGGTCGCCCATCTCTCATTACTGATGGCCGGCAGGTAGAGAGTTTTGGTTCCGTCAATTAAATCAAGGGCGGCATTTATAACAGTTATTTCAGGTCTTTTACTGTGAAGCCGTATCAGAAATTGATTAAATACCTCCGGTTGTGGCTCCAGCATAATTCCCCTCCAGTTATCCCTTTTAATGAACTTATGAATAGGGTCATAGATGAATCCGTCATTGGCACCTATCTGAAGAAATGTGACGGGGCTGTTTTTTTTCGAATAGTTGTCAATAAATTCTGCGACAGACCCCCTTCGTGGCTTGTAGAGATATCTGTAATATGAAAGGTAGACCTTGTTTTCTGCAGCGCTGAGGTTGAAAAGAAAACGCTTGACCTTCTTTTGTAGTCGGAACGGTAGGCTCATATTTATGATTGAGATGATGCAATATTAAATGACTGACCGAAAGCGGTCTGGTATCTTTATAACTGGTTTATCCTTTAACATCCCCGGTTTGTTAAGTGCATAAAGGGGTCTGAAGAGGCTTTCCCCTCTCCTGGCCTTCGGAAAGAAAGAGTCACCATCAACCGGCTGGCTGTTCTTGATAAGCTCAAACAACTGCAGACGCCTGTCAAAATGCCCTGTCCATCCCGATTTAAGTAAATCATTACTACCTGTCTTGCCAACAGACATTTCATAATCAACCATGCCGAAGTGAAACAGGAACAGGTTGGGATCGATTCTGAAATTGCGCCCTTTAACACGGTGAAATCCCGATCCCCATGTCAGCGGCCTGAATGCCGCAACCGGCTTTGTATACCTTGCCGACAGATGTGCATAGCTCCGCTGTTCAAGAAATGGACGGGTAGGATCTATTGGCTGTTCCTCTTCAAGGTGTTGCCCCACATCAAGCCCCAATGCTGAGAGGGATGATCTGCCTGATACTGCACTAAGGTAGTCTGAAAGGCCTATGTTCAGGGCCGGATCAACCACCAGAAACTCATCAATATCATGGGCAATGACAATATCATAGCGATGAAAAAGAGCCCTGGCAAAGCGTGATACCATCCTTGCCCTGTCACGGTCGCCACCTGAACGGCTCATCTCAGCATGGGGTACTCTGAAAACATTAATTGTTTCATGGCCCTGTGGAAGCGGCTGATCATGGCCGTCAAGCAGAAGGAAGAGATTCTCGCGGCCAAACTGCCTGCCGTAGTAATCTATCCATTTGTGAATGAAAAACTCATCGTTTCGCGCCATTGATATTACAGCGACGGGTGTGGGATTGTCTCGATTCATTTATCGGTCAGATCTGTTCCATGGCAAAATTGGTTAAAAATGTAAAAAAGCAATACTTTTATGTCAAAAAAATGACAGACGGAACATCTCCTCATATAAACTATCCAATTGATGTGGTAATTACCTGGGTTGACGGTAACCATCCCGACTATCGGAGGAAGATGGAACCATTCATCGACTCTGCCAGTCAGGGCATGAACCCGGGCGCACATAGCACACGCTTTGCATCAGTTAATGAGATAAGGTATTGTGTCCTTTCAATTATGAGATTTGCCCCGTTCGTCAGAAACATCTTTATAGTTACCGACGGTCAGGACCCAAACCTTAACGATGACATCAAAACCCATTTCCCTGAAAGGGCAGGATCGTTAAGGATTATTGATCACTCAGAAATATTCAGGGGCTATACAGATTTTCTGCCGACATTTAACAGCAGATCGATAGAGAATATGGTTTGGAGGATTGAAGACCTTGCCGATAACTTCGTATGCTTCAACGATGATACATTTCTTGTTAGGGAAATAAGCCCCGAAGAGTGGTTCATTGGCTACAGACCTGTACTGAGAGGGAAATGGATGGCTGCTCCCGTGCTGAGAATAGCATGGAACGCAGTCAGAAAAGCCGTAAACAGGTTTCTCCTGAACAATCACGATTTCCTGCCCAGACCATCGTTTCATCTGGGCCAGTGGGAGGCAGCAAAGGCAGCGGGCTACAGAACCCGCTACTTTGTCTTCAGTCATACGCCCCATACTGTCAGCCGTACTATGGCCTGTGAATTCTTCAACAGAAATCAGACACTGATGAAAAGAAACATCTCCCACAGGTTCAGAAGCATAAAGCAGTTCAACTCCCTTTCATTATTATATCATCTTGAGCTTAAGACCGGAAACAGGAATATTGCCCGACCCGCACTGGCTTATCTTCAACCCTTTAACCGCCCTCATGATTATATTGACAAAAAGCTAAGTCTCTGTGAAACAGACCAAAGCATAAGATACATATGCATTCAGAGCCTTGAAATGTGCAGCAAAGACGACCAGGAGAAGATATTTTCCTGGATGGAGAAGATACTTAAGCTTTAAACCGATAAAATGTTGGCCAGTTCAAGAAGTGCCGGGCTGATTGTCTTATGAAGCTTGACAGCCTTCCGGAATGGAACAAGCACAATGGTATCATTCTGTAAACCTACCATTACACTCTTCTGGTCATCGAGTAAAGCCTCCACGGCTGCATTGCCGAGCCTGCTGGCATTGACACGGTCTATTGCAGAAGGTGAACCACCCCTTTGCAAATGGCCGAGAACCGTGACCCTGACATCATAATCCTTGAAGTCATCCTTGAGCTTATGAGCTATGGCAATGGCTCCACCTTCTTCATCACCCTCAGCAACAATTATAATATTACTCGATTTCTTCCTTCTGTTTCCTGTTTCAATAAGAGCCTTGAGGTTCTTGCCCTCACCCTTTAATTCAGGTATTATTATAGCCTCGGCTCCCGTTGAAATACCACTGTTGAGCGCAATGAAACCAGCTTCGGCTCCCATAACCTCAACGAAGAACATCCTGTTGTGCGCAGATGCTGTATCCCTGATCTTATCGACAGCCTCAACAACTGTGTTCAGGGCGGTGTCGTATCCTATGGTGTAATCAGTTCCGTAAATGTCATTATCTATAGTTCCCGGAACACCTACAAAGGGTATATCATACTCTTCGCAGAAAATACCGGCACCGGTAAAAGTACCATCACCTCCTATACATACCACTCCGTCAATCCCGGCTTCCCGGAGATTAACATAGGCAGTTCTCCTCCCTTCGGGTGACCGGAACTCCTCACTCCGGGCTGTTTTCAAAATTGTACCACCTCTCTGTATTATATCACTCACACTATAAGCCTTCAACGGCTTGAAATTACCATTGATGAGTCCCTGAAAACCATGCCTGATACCAATAACTTCAAGTTCATAGAAAACACCCGTGCGGGTTACCGCCCTAATTGCGGCATTCATGCCGGGAGCATCTCCCCCGGATGTGAGAACACCTATCCTTTTTATCCTACCCATTTCTACTAAATAAAATTCATAATTCCGCGCGAAGTTATAACAATTTTGCGGCTGTTACAACCGCTCTTACTTCAACCGTTCACCAATTTTCTCAATTCTGGCAGCAACCCTTTCTATAAGCCATTTAGGTGTTGATGTTGCCCCGCAAACTCCTACCCGCTCATTCCCCCTGAACCACTCGGTTCTCAACTCCTCAGGTGATGAGATCATATATGCATTCTGGTTCTTGTTCCTGCAAACATTGAACAGCATCTTGCCGTTCGAACTCTCCCTGCCGCTTACAAAGATAATTACATCGTGCAAGGCACAGAAGCTCCTCAGCCTTGGTTCCCTGTTTGATACCTGACCGCAAATCGTATGATTTACTTTCAGCAGCTCCTCCGGATCTTCTGCAATACCCTCCTCCGTGATTCTCTGCCTTATGATCAGAACAAGGTGCTCATACTCCTTCACACTCAGTGTTGTCTGTGAGAAGAGGTATATCTTTTTCGTGAAGTCAATTCTGTCAACGTCAGCTTCACTATTTATCAGTATCGCCTCATTATTAGTCTGTCCGAGCAGACCAATAACCTCGGCATGGCCCTCCTTACCAAAGATAACAACCTGTCCGTCATCTTCGCGGGCCTCATTCCACGCCCTCCTTATCCTTGCCTGAAGTCTCTTGACAATCGGACAGGTAGCTTCTATTATGGTTATATTGTTCCTCTCAGCAATCTCATAAGTGGTAGGAGGCTCACCATGGGCCCTGATAAGCACCTTGCAATCATTGAGCTTCCTGAACTCTTCCCGGTCTATAGTTATAAGCCCCTTGCCCGTAAGCCGCTTTACCTCCGCGTCATTATGTACGATAGATCCCAGGCAATATACTTTTTCACCTGCTTCAAGAGCCTTTTCTGCAATGGCAACGGCATTCTCCACACCGAAACAGAACCCCGATCCGCTATCAATCTCTACCTTCATTGATTATTTTATCAATAATACCGCTTATCCACTCCATTTGTTCATTTACAGTCATGTCACTGTTGTCGAGAACAATCGCGTCATCGGCCTGTCTGAGCGGACTTATTTCACGGGTTTCATCAATATGGTCGCGTTTTACTATCGCTTCCCTGATCTCTTTGAGATCAGCATCCATCCCTTTTTCCATCAGCTCCCTGTATCGCCTCTCGGCCCTTATATCCACCGAGGCTGTCATAAAAATCTTTAAGTCTGCATCAGGAAAAACAACGGTGCCAATATCACGCCCATCCATCACAATTCCCCGGAAATACCCTATCTGCCTCTGCAACTCCACCATGCGGTTGCGCACTTCAGATATCTTGCTCACCTCAGACACATGCCTGGTGACTTCAATAGTCCGGATATCCCACTCGACATTTTCAGAGTTGAGATAGGTTTCATGTTCTTCCTTATCAGGATTATAGCTAAAGGTGATATCGATCATCGACAACATTCTGATTATCTCCTCCCTCTTTATAAACCCGTCACCGACCAGGCCTTTCCTGATGCAGAACAACGTAACCGCCCTGTACATGGCCCCGCTGTCGATAAACAGGTATCCATATTTTGTTGCAATTGCCCTTGCAAAGGTGCTCTTGCCGCATGACGAGTAACCGTCGACGGCTATTATTAGCTTTTGTTGTCTCATAATCTGTGTAGTTACTCGGTAATACGCCTGTAAATGCCGGCCGGATTAAACGCCAGTGAAAACTGATTCGAAATCCCGGCAAGATAATAGGTAGCCCTGGAAAATGCCATCCTGAAACCCGAAATATTAACCCCGAATCCCCACGAAAAACCTGCCGCAGCACCCCCGCTGTCAATCCTTAATTCGCTCCTTCTCTGGTAATTATATCCTGCCCCAAACCAGAAACTCTGGTGAGGCAGACACTCCACTCCGAACAGCATGTGGCGAAAAAGATTCTCAGCAAATCCATCCTTTTCATTGGGGGAACCGGGGCTTCCCGTGTAGGTCGTCGTGTCGTAACTGTGGGTAAGGTCATACTTCTGAAGATTTCTCAGGGTAAGAGAAAACCTGAAAGGAGCATGAGCCAGCTTACCCGACACTCCCGCCAAAATCTCAAAAGGAAGCTTCTCCCTCTCTTCCCCGGCGTAGGTGACAGCCTGAAAACCAATATTTCTGAATACGATGCCAGCCGACAACAATGTGTTGCGACTCGTAACCGATGCCCCAACATCAGCTGCCACCCCAAAACTTGTGTAACTCTCAAGCTGCGACAAAACCGGCTTCAGATTGATGCCGACATTAAATATGGTGTCTATCGTTCTGCTGTATATCAGGTTCAGGGCATACTCGGCGGCCCTGAAAGAACCTGTAATATTCCCTGCATTGTCAGCCCCTGTGAAATTACCGTAGTTCAGCCAGTTAAGACCGGTTGAGATGGTGCCGCCCATACCCCTGAAAATGTAATTGGCGGAACCAAAACCAATGTCTGCCAGATAACTCGCATAACCCAGCGAAATCATCCCATGCATCCTGTCAGTTGCCAGAGCCGGATTCCCGGTAATAAATGAAGGTTCTTCCCCGGGAATCGATACAATCACTCCCCCAAGGGCAGATCCCCTGGCCGACCACGGAAGGTTTAAAAACTCATAGGTATTATCACCTCCCACCTGTGCGGCTATTACCGGTGAATAGAGAAAAAATAGAGCTATCAATACTCTTTTATTCATTCCTTTTGCGCTGATCTGAAGGTTTCTAAGGTGCAATAATCTATCCTGTGCCGTCAATCTGTTTTGATAGCATAAATATAGACTTTATTAAAATAACAGTGATGTATAAATGAAGAATTCAACTGCCCCCATGGCCTTGCTAAACTACCCTGGTGATACTACCAACGCGACCTCTTTTCCTGCAACCCTTAGTGACTATATCTGTTGTGAGATGGAAACTAACTCTCTGTCGACTTGTACAAGACATTCATGCTTTCAATTTTACCTGCAATGTTCGTGTTCTTTATCAGTGTCCCGGAATATCTGTACCCAAGCCGCAGGAAAGTCTTGTTCATAGGCAAAGAGTTAAGCCTCGCTATTGTAAAGAGTGTCTTAACACCGGCTCTCTTCATGTATCTCTCCATCTCCATAAGAAGGATTACTGACAGCTTCTTCCCCCGGTAGTCTTTAGATACCGCAAAATCTGTCATTTCAGCATACTTAAATTCAATGTCAACTTCCGCAGATGAGACGGCAATCAGCTTACCGGCACTGTTCTCTATCCCGAAATACCTGGTTCCGTGACCAAAAGTCTCAGCTATGTATCCGGGGTCGTTAATCGGAAAGGGATAGGTCGCAAAAACCTTGCTGAATACCGATGCTATCCTTGAAGCATCGGACGGCTTTAATTCATTAACCTTATAGTCAGTAGAAATTTCCTCTCTGGCGACCTTGTGCCTGGTCTTAAGTGTCAGGCTCAGTTCTCTCAGTTTGTCCGTTTCAATCTCCAGTAACCTGTCAGAGTTAAGAAACTTTGAGACAAAAAATACTGCTTCTGTACCCCTGTTCATGCCCGGCACATGTGCTTCTATAATAAAACCGTCAGCCAGAAACCCCGGAAGCATCCAAACAGGAATTTTGGCGAATATCTTGCCAAAACCATTTTCCCTGGCGATATTATTTATCTTCTCAATTATTGAAGGGTAATCTTCAGATGCTGTTTTTATCAGATATACTCTGTCATTTGAATCACCGTACTGAATGATTGAACCCGAGGTCGTTTTTTCAATTCTGTCCCTCATTTCTTCCTTCGTTTGTATCTTATATTATCACCCGGAATAAGCGAAATGGTTTTGTTATTGTCAGAAAGAAGCTCCTCTATACCGAGAGCCATATATTCACTCGGTTCACTCAGGTCAAGATCCAGATTACACTCAGCACAGTTCCGGTCACAAAGCCGGGGCTCGTAACTGTCAGGCTCATTGTATGTCGTAATAATACCTTCATAGTTCCTCAGAATTACCTTGTTGGTTGACCATGAAAGTATGTAGTTGGGCGTTACCGGTATCTTACCCCCGCCACCCGGAGCATCAACTACATAGGTGGGAACAGCAAATCCACTGGTATGACCAATCAGACTCTCCATTATCTCTATGCCCTTCCCGATGGGAGTGCGGAAATGCGAAAGACCCTCCGAAAGATCACACTGGTAAAGATAATATGGTCTTACCCTGTTCTTCACAAGTTTGTGCACCAGATCTTTCATTATCCTCGGACAATCATTGACATCAGCCAGCAGCACCGACTGGTTGCCAAGTGGAAACCCTGCATCAGCAAGTACCCTCAGAGCCTCTTTTGAGCTGCTCGTTATCTCTCTGGGGTGATTGAAATGTGTGTTGATCCACAAAGGCTGATGTTTCTTAAGAACGGATATCAGGTTATCAGTAATTCTGTAAGGCAACACTACCGGCATCCTGGTTCCGATTCGTATAACCTCAACATGTTCAACAGATTTTATCTCACTCAGCAGCCAGTCCAGAAGATCATCAGGAAGCATCAAAGGATCGCCCCCTGAGAGCAGTACGTCACGAACTACCTTATTTCCCCTTATATAGTCTAAGCCTTTTGAAAGCTGTTCTCTTGTCGGAATATGATCAATATCTCCAACCTTTCTTTTTCTTGTGCAATGCCTGCAGTACATCGAGCAGATGTTACTGACATGAAACAGTACTCTGTCAGGATAACGATGTGTTATCCCGGGAACCGGACTGTCTTTGTCTTCTGACAGAGGATCCCTGATCTCAGAATGATGAACATCAAGTTCCCGAATACTTCCAAACGACTGCCTAAAAACCGGATCGTTACGATAATTCTCCTTGTTGATAAGTGATAGATAATAAGGAGTAATTGATAACGGGAAAATGTCAAAAGTCTTCTCCAACTCCTGCTTCTCCTCCTCACTGAATGAAATACCGGTTAACTCCTCAAATCTTTCTATTGTACGAATTGAGTGTTTTAACTGCCAGCGCCAGTCTTTCCATTTGCTAATAGTTGTTTCCTTGTCAATCAGACCAGCCATGGCCTGTTGACCTTTCGAAAAAATCGACATAATTTTATCAGATTATTGATTTATTGGCCCTAAAGATACAAAAATATGGCCCAAAATCAAAACCAGGCGCCTAACAGTATTATGATCAATAAGTTACGATTTGTAATTTTTTCTCTTTAGAAGCCCCTGACCATTAACCTGTGAAAGAGTAAGACCGGCAATCATTATTAGTATTCCTGCATATTTTTCTGCGGTTACTGACTCACCAAGAATACGGAATGCATACAATGCAGTTATGACAGGGAGCAGGTTTGCAAAGAGGTTCGCCCTGGCTATACCTATTACTCTTACTGAATAGCCCAGTAAAATAAAAGAGCCGCATGATGCAAAAACAGCAAGTTGAATTATCGCTTTTACTGACTCTCTGTCATATTCAAGCCGGGGTATCTGACTTCCGTCAATAATCAGAAAAAGAGGCAGAAACAGCATCGCTCCCATGATATTCTGTGTGTTTACAATAAATACCGGACTGTATGCATGAACCAGCTTCCTTAAAAGAAGGCTGTAACCGGTCGCACATAAAACAGCCAGCAGCATCAGAATAATACCTGTAGGATGGTATGACAGATTGCTTTCTCCGGTCAGCATAAA
>JAWOIF010000050.1:0-21457 GCA_046484805.1 Bacteroidales bacterium | reverse complement strand
AAATGAAATGGGCGTAGAAGTAATGGGCGTAATGGGCGTAATGGGCATAAGGGGCATAATGGGCATAATGGGCATAATGGGCGTAGAAGGCGTAGATGAAATGGGCGTAAATGAAATGGGCGTAATGGGCGTAGATGAAATGGGCGTAAGGGGCGTAAGGGGCATAAGGGGCGTAAATGAAATGGGCGTAGAAGTAATGGGCGTAATGGGCGTAATGGGCATAAGGGGCATAATGGGCATAATGGGCATAATGGGCATAATGGGCGTAAATGAAATGGGCGTAAGGGGCGTAAGGGGCATAATGGGCATAATGGGCGTAAGGGGCGTAGATGAAATGGGCGTAAGGGGCATAAGGGGCATAAGGGGCGTAAATGAAATGGGCGTAAGGGGCGTAATGGGCGTAGAAGGCCTTTAGATTTACACCCTAAACAATCTTTCAATATTATGATGTTGAAAAAGGGGGGTCTGGGGGGAGTTAATAACTTTGGAAATTGTTAATAACCAAAACCGGAAGGGACCATGGGTGAACTTTGTAGAAGGATGATCTTGGGATCATTTTACGTATTAGTCCCACGGTCCCCAATGGTTGCGAGGCCATTTAGAATTTTAAGCCTGGGGCTTATTAAAGGTCTTAGCACTGCAACCAAGTCCGGTTATAAAAACCTCATAGTATGAGCAAATTTACAAAGAAATCGGTATTTGTAGGTGTTGACATCTCAAAAGATCAACTTGACCTGGCATTAATGAAGGAATCATCCTACGGTAAGTATGTCAATAAGACTGTTGCCAATGACATTGATGGTTTTGATGATATCCTCCGCTGGCTCAAGGGTCAGAAGGTAAATCGCAGGGATTGCCTCTTTTGCATGGAGCATACAGGCACCTATGGTCTTATGTTCTTTGCATTGCTCAGCCTGGAGGAATTTGATTACTCGGTTATCCCGGCTCTGGAGATAAAGAGGAGTATGGGTATTACCAGAGGGAAGAACGATCAGATTGATGCCAGAAGAATCGCTGATTACGCCTTCTCCAACAAGGTTAAACTTGAGCCTTTCTCTCTGCCTTCAGTTAACATGATGCAGTTAAAGCAGCTGCTCACCTACAGATCCCAGCTGGTACGTCTGTCAACCTCTCTGAAGAACAGCCTGAAAAGCCATCAGCAATATCAAAGAATAACCGGGTTGTCTTCTCTTACAAAGGACATTGAAACCAAGATCGAAGAGCTTAAACGGAGTGTTCTGGACATTGAAAAACAGATTAAGGATCTTATCAAGGCAGATGAGCAACTGAACAAAAACTACAAAATGGCTACATCTGTCAAAGGCATAGGTTGCGTTATTGCGGCATTCATGCTTGTCTCTACAAACAACTTCACCGCATTTGAAAATGGTCGTAAATATGCCTCATACTCAGGGATAGCGCCATTTGAACACTCTTCCGGGACTTCTGTAAAAGGCAGAACAAGAACCAGCTACCTGGCAAACAAACAGATCAAAACGCTTCTTAACAATGGAGCCAACTCTGCCATACACTTCGATCCTGAATTACGTAACTACTACCAGAGAAAAATAGCTGAGGGAAAGAACCATAAGATGGTCATTAACGCTGTTTGCTGTAAACTTGTTAACAGAGTCTTTGCTGCTGTCAAAAGAGAATCTCCCTACGTCATTACTTATGAGAAAAAAATTATGTAAAATTGTTTGCTTTTGTCTTAGAATACGTAGAGAAGGGCGTAGAAGGGCGTAGAAGGGCGTAGTGGCGTAGGAAGGGCCATTAACCTGAACCGAGGCCGGTAATAGCCGGGCGGGTTCGCGACCGAATGGTAGCAAAGCGAAGCAGAAGGTAAACCTGGAGCCTTATATTATATGCCTCCTGTTAGTCTGCATTATGCCTCTTATTGCCATCTTTAGAGTTTCGGAGCATCTAAGTACCATTTCAATGTCAGGGGGGAATGGGGCTGCCTGGACCTTTGTGGACTCAAGCTGTTCAGGGTTGAGGGCCCCAAGGTCTCCGATGGCCCTGGCAGAGACATGCCTGAAAGAGGATTCTGCGCCAATAGGGTCTCTCTTAACTATCCTGTCAGGATTCAGCTGTATAACCTCCACATCACCCTCTATTACACATGCCTTTGTCTGAATGGATTCGATCAGGGCACATTGAAGAGTTTTATACTTGATGGTCTTGATATCATTGCCGAGGGAATCCTTTAAAACATTACCGTTTTTGTCAAGCAGATAGGTGAATCCGTCTTCGACCTCTTTTTTGACAAGGGAATCGCGTTGCATTGTCTGATCGGGGCTTACGGCAACATTCTTAATATTAACGGTCACTAGATAGTCATATTCAATATTGGGGTCGAGTTGTTCAGTATGGTATTCGACCCACTCGCTGTTAAGTCTTGGGAGGTCGAGGGCAAGAAGATCGTTTACGAATTCCTGGGGGAAATTAACAACTGATTTGTTTTCAACAGATACCAATGCACGGCTGATTCCAAGATACTTTGCTTCATTAATAAACTGATCGATATCGGGATAGTCATCAACATACTCCTTCACCCTGATGAATTGATAGAAAGCCTGCCTGTAGGATTCCCTGGTTTTGTTTTTCATCAGCTCAATTCCATTTGCATAATAGAAATCAGCTGCCTTTCGTTTTGCAGCGACCATTTCTGCCATGTAATCAATGTAGGGAAAATCAACTGTCCGGTTACCTATCGCTAATGGTGTCACTGTCCTTACAAGAGTCTGTCTGTCATGCAGTCGCTTATAGGTGAGATAAATTTCATCATAGCTTGATGCGCGGTTTTCCATCGTAAGCATTCTAATCCGATCGTTATCCTGATCGTTAGCGATAACATATGCTCTTTGAAGGATCTCCGCCTCCTGCTTATTGTTTGGATTACGGCGCAATTCCCGCACTGCCTTTTCTACAGCAGCCGGATAGTTGCCTGTCTGCATCTGTCGCTTTGAGGAGCCACACCCTGAGAACAACAGGGTTGTCATCAGTAATAAGGGTAGAATTTTTTTCATAATCTCAGTATTATAAGTCAATAGTTTCCAGAACCAAAGATAGTGCCAATATAAAAAAAAAAGAGGCTGACCCGAAAGATCAGCCTCTTGTTTATATAAATTTTATATTACTGCAGCTGGAAGTTTACTGTAATTGAGAACCTTACCCTTACAGGCTGTCCTCTCTGCTTACCGGGGTTCCATCTCGGAGAAGAGGTAACCACTCTTACTGCTTCGTCGTCGAGAGATTTATCAACACTACGCAGGATGGTTACATTACTTACAGATCCGTCAGGTTCAACGATAAAACCAATGAAAACCTTACCCTGAATCCCGTTTTCCTGGGCTATCTGAGGATACTTTACTCTCTCCTTGACCCAGTTACTGAAACGCTGTACGTCTCCACCCCTGAATGTAGGCATATCTTCAACTATCATGAAGACATCATCCTCCTTCTCTTCCTCGTCTACGACCGGGTTCCACGTATACATTGCAACCTGGGTATCCTCGGTAACGAGGTCGCTGAAAAGAATTTCATTTTCAATATTCACGTCATTATCAACGATCTCAAAAATATCGGTAACATTGACTTCCGGTGGTGCTTCAGGTGGCTGCTCCTGTTCTTCCGTAATAGGAGCCTGCTCCTCTTCAATGATCTCCTCCTGGATATTCGCAAAGACGTTTTCCTTCCTGTCGGTAGTTGTCCACTCAAACGCAATGAGAATAAGCGCTATCGTAACAACCAGCCCAAGCTGAAGGAATGTGGTCTTCTTGTTCTCAAGGTCGGCTTTTTCACTTTTCTTGGTGTTCATCGCTTATTTTTTTTAAGGGCTTAAAATTACAACATCAGATTGTATTCTCAAATAGTTTCTTAAATGGTTTTGCAAAATTAAATATTTCCTTTCCAAATGCAAACTATCTATTCACTACCCTCTACACCTGAAATTGTTTGCAATAACGTTTTTTTTGTATATTTGCCCAGCCTTTCAGGGGATATAGCTCAGTTGGCTAGAGCGCGTGACTGGCAGTCACGAGGTCAGGGGTTCGATTCCCCTTATCTCCACCCGAAAACGCATGAAAAAATATCGTGTCCGGATCGCCCTGTCCTGTTCAACCCGACAGGGCATTTTTTATTCTAAACACCAGAGAAGCTCCAAAAATCATGCCGTAAAACATAATTTTCATTACGGCATATTTCTGATTCTGACCTTCATGCTGAGAGGATATTATTAAATTTGACCCATCTGTAAACAAATTAAGTAGATAATGAAAACAGCGTTCCGTATTGTTGTTATCCTGATTCTGGCAGGATTCTCAACCCTGGGGGCACAGGAGACCAAAAAGCCTGTTACCTCTGATGATTATTCCAAATGGGCAACTCCTGGTCAGGCAACACTGTCTGCTGATGGAAGATGGATAAGTTGGTCAATCCGTATGGTCGAATCAGATGATTCCCTTTTCATCAGGAATATCAATACCGGAAAGGTATCTGGTTATGCCCTTTCATCGAATCTTCAATTCTCTTCCGACTCAAAGTGGGCAGCCATGAGAATTGGTTATAGTGAAAAGGAGACCGAAAAAATGAGAGAGCAAAAGAAGCCAATCAGGTACAAAACCCGGCTTGTAAACCTTACAGACGACACGGAAAAGGTTTTTGAAAACACTGAAAGTTTCTTTTTCACCAGAGAGGGGTCGCACCTGATAATGAACGGTTATGCGGGAGAGAAAAGAACCCGTGATATATTTCTATGTCATCTGGCAACAGGCAGGGTCAAAAATATCGGGAATGTGTCGGAGTCATCTGTCAATAAGCCGGGCAACAGGCTGGCCTATATAATAGATGCTGAAGACAAGAAGGGTAATGGCGTTGAATTAATGAACCTGACCGATTATTCAATAATGTTTATTGATAATGATACTGCAAAGTATCGCAGTCTGGTATGGGAAAGAGAAGGAACAGCGCTGGCCTTCATGAAGGAGTTTAAGGATACCATCCATACCGAAGCGAATTATCATCTCTATACCCTTAGGAACATATATGGCAAGAGTGACCTGAGGGTATTTAGCCCTCTGCAATCGAAGACTATTCCAGAGGGTATGCGTATAAGCGAAAACTATCGTCCGGTCTGGTCAAAGGATATGAAGACACTTTTTTTCGGAGTATACACATGGACACCCAAGCCACCGAAGGGAAAGAAAGACCCTTCATCACAACCTGACAAACTGCCCGGTCTCGATATCTGGCACTGGAAAGATGATCCGATTCAACCAAGGCAAAAGGTAAGCTATAACACTGACAATAACTACACCTACCTCTTTGCCTGGAATATCGACCCGAATTCAGTGACCAGGCTTACCGATGATGAACTGAAAAGGGCAACCATAACGGGTGATGGCAAGCATGCACTGGCGATGAATACCGATCTTTACGTGCCGGCTTTCAGGGAGCAGCTTTATGACTACTACATAATAAACACCCTGACAGGAGAGAAGAAGAAGATACTTGAAAGGTTCTCTTCAGTCTATGGTTCATCACCCGACGGGAAGTTCATACTCTATTTCAGGGATAAGAACTGGTGGGTATATGATATTTACAAAGATGCCCACAGAAATCTGACGGCACAGGTTCCTGCAACGTTCTGGAACACACGCGATGACAGTCCGAAAGACGTAAAACCGCCATTCGGTAATGCAGGGTGGCTTAAGGATGACAAGGGATTTCTGGCGTATGATGAGTATGATGTATGGCGCATACCGGCAGACGGGGCACAGGCAGTAAGACTCACCTCCGGCAAAGAGAACGACATTATATTCAGGTTCACCCGCCTCGATTACGAAGAGTCTTCCATTGATCCGTCAAAAGACATTTATTTTTCTGCCTTCGGAGACATTGACAAGAAGAGCGGCTATTTCAGAATACCGGCAAAAGGAAGGGCTGGTATGCTTATCTTTGAAGACAGGGCAATATCAGGACTGTCAAAGGCAAAGAACAGTGACCTTTTTCTTTTCAGGTCAGAGACTTACGCAGAGTCACCCAATTTCTATACTACGGGTTACGCTTTCTCTGCTCCTGCAATACAGACAAATACCAATCCCCACCAGTCTGAATATGAATGGGGTTATAGTGAACTTATCCACTTTAAGAACCGTGACGGCAAAGACCTTCAGGGTGCACTGTTCTATCCGGCGAACTACGAGCCCGGCAAGAAGTATCCAATGATTGTTTACATCTATGAGATAAGGTCAAATGTACTTCACAGGTACGTGACACCATCAACCCGTAGTGCATATAACACCTCCAACTATACTACCCAGGGTTATTTTATTTTCCAGCCTGACATTGTATACAGGACCAATCATCCGGGGAATTCGGCTGTTGATTGTGTTGTGCCTGCTGTTGAGGCCGTACTGAAAACGGGAATGATAGATGAGAAGAAGATAGGCCTGATGGGACATAGCTGGGGAGCATACCAGACTAGTTTCATTATTACACAGACGGACCTGTTCTCAGCAGCGGTAGCCGGGGCTCCCCTGATAAACATGATCAGCATGTATAATGAAATCTATTGGAACAGTGGTAACCCGAACCAGAACATTTTCGAAACATCACAGGGGAGACTCAGGGAACCATGGTGGGAGATAATGGATGAATATATGGCCAACTCACCCATGTTCCAGGCTCAGAACATCAGCACACCTTTGCTGGTGGCGTTCGGAACCGAAGACGGTGCAGTAGACTGGCACCAGGGGATAGAGATGTTCACCACCATGAGAAGAATGGAAAAGCCCTATATTATGCTTGTATATGATGGTGAAAACCACTCACTTGCAAAAAAGGAAAACCAGCTCGATTATACCAGAAAAGTAAATGAGTTTTTCAATCACCATTTGCTTGGGACAGAACCTGAAGAATGGATATTGAAAGGCAAGAGCTATCTTGACAAAAGAAGGGAAGAGGAAAAAGCGAAAAAATAATCATAGCTTTTTTAAAGTAACTTGTTTTTCCTTTACATATTAAGGTTAGTTTTGTATTAGTAACCAGGGCACCTGATCGCAGATGAGCGAGGAGATCCTCAAGGCTTTAATGGAACTGTTTGCATTGATTGTAAAACAGGATGGGGGTATGCTGTTAAATGAAAGGAACTACGTACTTAAATTCCTGAACAAGCAGCTGACCCATGAGACTGTTGATCAGTACATGGAGCTATTTGACTCCCAGGCGGGCCCCGTTACCAATGCCAAAAATATTGAGGATAGTGATTCTCCGTCGGTAAAAGACTCTGTCAAAATACTCAATATCTGCAAGAAGATCAACCGCACACTGAATCAGGCTCAGAAAATTGTCGTTCTTATGAGGCTGTATGAGCTTGTTAACGCTGACAGGCAGTTCACACCTCAGAGGATGAACATAATTAATACAGTTGCTGAAGTCTTCAGGATCCCGTTCGACGAGTTTTCATCAATCGAGCAGTTCATAAAGGAAGATTCTCCTGAAAAACTCTCGGGGAACCCTTCAATATTTGTGCTGGCTGATGAGCAGGAGGTTTGTGACAGTTGCAGCAGAATAATGACAGGGTTCAGTGATGTCCTTATTGTAATACTTCGCGTGCAATCAGCAGATATATTCTTCCTCAAATACATCTCTGATAATCAATTATATCTCAACGGATTACCCATATCTCAGGGCTACTTTTATACTTTCCCAAGCGGAGGCTCTTTACGCTCTACCCAGGGAATTCCCCTTTACTACACAGATATTGTATCCAGGTTTATGGAAGAGAAGAAGAGTGAAAGACTCTCGCTGGTCGCATCAAATCTGACATACAGTTTCACCGATGGTAACACGGCAGTCAATGGTGTCAGCTTCTCAGTATCTGATGGAAATCTCGTAGGGATACTCGGTGCCAGCGGCAGTGGCAAAACTACCCTGCTGAGTATCCTCTGTGGAAGCCGAAAACCTAATGGAGGAGAAGTAAGGATTAACGAAAGAGATGTTCATTCAGGCGATCATGATCTGGAAGGAGTGATTGGTTATGTCCCTCAGGATGATATGCTGTTGGAGGACCTCACAGTCTTTGGCAATCTATATTATGCCGCAGCCCTGAGTTTTCGGGACAGAACTGAAGCAGAACTGAAGACCCTCGTTGAAAAGACTCTCAGTAATCTGGGATTGCTGGATAAAAAGGACATGAAAGTCGGAACTCCCCTTAACAAAGTGATAAGCGGGGGGCAGAGAAAAAGGCTTAACATTGCACTGGAGCTTATCAGGGAACCCTCGGTATTGTTTCTCGATGAGCCTACTTCAGGTCTCTCTTCACGCGATTCCGAAAATGTTATGGATCTTCTGAGGGAACTTACCCTCAAGGGTAAACTGGTTTTAACCGTAATCCATCAGCCCTCTTCAGAGATATACAAACTATTTGACAAGGTTGTAGTTCTTGACCAGGGAGGGTATCTTACCTTTTTCGGGAACCCTATTGAGGCAATAATACATTTCAAGACTCTTAACTCACAGATAAATTCGAAAATCGGTGAGTGTCCGTCATGCGGAAACGTAAATCCGGAGACAATATTCAAGATAATTGAAGCACAGGTGATCGACGAGTTCGGAAGATATACCCAGAAAAGGAGGGTCTCTCCAAAAGAATGGAATGAAGCATATCATAATAACATCAGCGAAGAGCCTGTCCAGGAGATTTCTGACAAACCTCAGTCAACGCTGAATAAGCCTGGCAAATCAAGGCAGTTAAGTCTGTTTCTCGGGCGCGATCTGAAAAGCAAAGCCGCAAACAGACAATACCTGGCACTCACATTGCTCGAAGCTCCGGTACTTGGATTCATCCTGTCATATATAATCCGGTACATCGCCGATCCTTCTTCCGATGTTTACGTATTCATGGATAATGAGAATATCCCCATCTATATTTTCATGAGTATTATTGTTGCATTATTCCTGGGATTTATTGTGAGTGCAGAGGAGATTTTCCGCGACAGGATGATACTCAAAAGGGAAAAATTCCTGAATCTGAGCAGGAACAGCTACCTGATGTCCAAAGTGTTAATCATGGCCATGATATCACTTATTCAGGTCGTCCTCTTCCTCGCTGTTGCCAACACAATACTGGGGATAAAAGGTATGTTCCCAAACTATTTTGTGGCGCTTTTTGCCACCGCATTCTGTGCCAATATGATAGGACTCAATATTTCAGCATCATTAAACTCGGCCATCACAATCTATATTGTGATACCACTTCTGATGATACCCATGATGGTGCTGAGCGGCGCAATGTTTCCTTTCGATAAACTAAACCGAAAGATCGGAAGCGTTGACAAAGTGCCTGTAATTGCTGAACTTATGCCGACCCGCTGGACATATGAAGCACTTATGGTCTCGCAATTCAAGGACAGCAGATACGGTCGCATTTTCTACGATATTGACAGGGAGAGAAGCATTGCCATATTCAACCTCGATTACCGTCTTAAGGAACTCGAAAATGCACTTGCTTCAGCCGACCTTGACCTGAGGAACGGAACTCTTTCACCTGAAAATCCGGGTCGGCTACAATTCCTGAAAAATGAACTTGAGAAGATTTCAATTTATACCGGGACAGGTCTGTTCGCAAGAATCAATGAACTTAATCCCTCTGGTTTCAACAGTACAACCGCTGCAGAACTAAGGAATTATCTTGCAGAGACAAGAGTTTGGTTTGACCGTCTTGTAACCGTTAACGAAAACCGAAGAGAGACTTTCCTGAGTAATAACATCGATTTGGCAAGGTCACTGCAAAACCAGTATCATAATACAAAACTCAGAGAGATAGTTACAAAATACTATGAACCCAATAAATACTTTGAATTCAAAAACCAGCTGATACAAAATTATGACCCGATTTACCTGGAGCCGGTTCCCGAAGGCTTTCCGATGTTCAGGACTCATTTCTTTGCTCCGGCGAAGTATTTTCTTGGCCGCAAAGTCGACACCCTGGTTTTTAATATCTCGCTCGTATTTTTCAGTATCATCATTCTCTACCTTGTTCTCTATTTCGACGTATTAGCCAGACTTTTAAAGAAGATTGAAAAAGTAAAGTTTCAAAAAAGGCAATAATTACGTTTAGTTACCTCATTTTTTCTATTTTTGTAAAATAGCAATCTAAAATTCTCAGTGTGATGGGGAAAAATATTCTCATAGTCATCAGTTTAGGAATTCTGCTCACCGCCTGCCAGAACAGGCGAACCGGTGACAGACAGTTTATGTTTGAAGAAGCTGACACCTTCCCCGTTGCTGAAGCAGAAAAGCTTAGTGCTGAAGCTATTGATGACATTGTAAGGAATATCTCATCGCCCGTTGAGATTGCAGCATTGCTTCAGTCTATGAGTGTGCCTTTCTCTATCGATTATCTCGCTAATACAAGCGATGTTGACCGTCTAAGCACTAATTTCGAGAAAGCATTGAAGCTTGGGATATATGGCGCTGACCTGGGATACCTGAATATATATGAAAGAACCGGAAATTCCGTAGAGGTGCTCCAGGCAATAAAAAAATTAGCAGATGGAATAAGAGTAGGCCAGTTTTTTGATTTCGAGACAATAAGAAGGTTATCGGTGAGCCGGTCTAATCTTGACTCACTTTTATACCTTTCAGTTCAATCATATAATCATATAGATGAACACCTTCGTGAAAACCAGAGGGGTCATCTCTCAGCCCTCATGATAACGGGCGTATGGATCGAAGGGCAATACCTGGCCACCCAGGTTGTGCGGAATTACCCTGATGAGATGCTGAAGAGCAGAATTGGTGAACAGAAGATCATTATCAATGACCTTATGATGCTGCTTGCCCCGTACTGTAACGGGAGCAGGGATTTCAGACAGCTTTGCGAGAAGATGGAAAGGCTGAGAGATAAATACAGAGATATCAGAATCACCTACACCCTCGGAGAGCCTGAGACTTATGAAGTTGACGGACGTCTTACCGTAATACAGAATGAAGAGAGTATTGTTGAGATGACCGATGAACAACTACTTGAAATAATTGAGCTGACCAAAGCCATTCGTAATGAATTAATTGCAGGCAGATGATATGAAAAAAGAACTTTTTATTCCGTTACTGTTACTGCTGGTCCCCTTTGTAATGGCAGGACAAACTGATGCGGACCTCACATCAAAATGTGTCCTTAGTGCAGGGCCAAATACCACCTATCTTAAAGACCATGTAATTAAACTCCCTAAAGCAGTATCGGGGAGAGAGATGCCGGTGGTCAAGGAGAATCTCTACCTGATGAAAGGGACCAAATACCGCTTTACCCTCTGTAATTCAGAAGACTCAAAAGGCGAATTGCTGGTCTCAATCTATGAAAAGGACAAGAAGATAATTAGTTCATTTGATGAGAAGGGAGGTAAGACATACGGATCGATTGATTTTATCTGTAACAAAACCGGCATGTATACTCTCTGGTATTCGTTTCGCGAAGGAGAACAGGGTATGGGTATAGGTGTGGTGTCGCTTATCAGATGACAACTTATCAGAAACTAAGAATCTGCAACAAGACTATAAGAACTATTGTGCCTGAGAACATTATCTCAGGCACAATTTTTTTGCGCTTTCTCTGAATATGGTAGTGAGAAAGTATATATGATGCAGGTATTGCAAAAATGAAGATCAACTCCTCACCAGCAGAAGGAGAAATGAAGTATACCAGTAGAGTTACGATTCCGGTCCATATCTGCAATGAAAATATTTTCCGCGATTTTACCTTCTTGGTCGTAAATACTGAGAACAGGTAAAAAGAGGCTATAAGTATTGTAATGAGAATAAAAACCGAAGTTACTATTGTCATCCGCGACCAGATAATGCCAGGGTTACTGTCAAACAGGCATCGTGATACTGTACGTGTAAGTTCAGCAAGGTCGTAATCAGCAACAAAATATACTCCGTACAGAATAATATAGGGAGTTAACAGCCCCAGAACCGAGACAAACACCTCTCTCAGATTAAAGGTCCGCAACAACAGGATTCCAATAAACAATAGCGTGCCAAACCATATCAGGCTGGCATAAAACAAGCTGCCTGCTCCTATCATTAATGCTGCATCAAAATAGCTGTAGGCAATCCCGTTTTTGCGGTAAGACCCGGCAATCCTCATAACCGCCATAATCAAAAATATCGAGGCCGGCAGCACAGGGGTCAGGAACTGAAAGGCAGGAAACAGCGAAGTAAGAATTATATACTGAATACCCGGTAAAAATGTCCTCTCATTAATGAAAAAAGTGTTTGTATTAAAAGCTATCAGGGCAGAGGTAATGACTAAAACCAAAACCAGGGCAGTTATCTTTCCAATAAGTGGATTTAAGCCGGTAATCGTTTGCAGAATTCCATACAGAACCATTGGGTCATGAACCTCATCACCCCCCCTGATTTCGCTGTTGGTAAATGAATACATCCACAAACCAACGGCTACCAGTGCCATAAGCAGGATGACACCCGGACCGGTTCCCCTGAATAACCTGAGCATTTCTTATCTAAGATCGTACCCTATATCTCTCCTGAAGTATTTCCCCTCGTAACTAATGAGACCGGCATTTTTGTAGGATAAGGCAAGTGCTTCATCCATCGATTCTGCAAGAGAGGTAATTGAAATTACCCTTCCTCCTGCTGTCACTATTCCTTCCGGGGTACTTTTTGTGCCTGAGTGGAAGATTACTGATCCGCTGCAGTTTTCCAGACCATCGATCAGTTTACCCTTTGAATAATCCCCCGGATACCCTCCTGAGACGAGCATAACAGTAACCGCAGTACGGTTATCTACCTCGAAGGGTCTTTCGCTGAGATCAGCAAAAGCAACTCCCTCAAGCAGCTCAAAAAGGTCTGAACTGATACGTGGAAGAATAACCTCTGCTTCAGGGTCTCCCAGCCTTGCATTGTACTCAATAACATAGGGATCACCATCAACATTCATCAGCCCAAAAAAGATAAAACCCTTGAAGAAATTGCCTTCCATCTGCAAGCCTCTCATAGTTGGCTTAATAACCCCCTCCTCAACCTTTGTCAGGAATTCCTGATCTGCAAAAAGCACCGGAGAGACAGCTCCCATACCCCCTGTATTTGGCCCTTCTCCACCCTCACCGGCCCTTTTGTAATCTTTGGCCGGAGGAAGAATTTTATATGTTTTGCCATCGGTAATAATAATAACCGACAACTCGATACCCCGAAGATACTCTTCAATTACCACACGCTTACCGGCGCTTCCGAATTTGCCTGCAAACATATTCTTCAGTTCAGCTTCGGCCTCAGCCAGATTGTCGAGTATCAGAACTCCCTTTCCGCTTGCCAGGCCATCCGCCTTCAGAACATAAGGCGGTTTGTTCTGCTGCAGAAATCTCAGGGCCTTTTCAATATCTCCCGGAACAAAACTCCCGAATCCTGCCGTGGGTATATTGTGTCGCTTCATGAACTCCTTTGCAAACTGCTTGCTTCCCTCCAGCATTGCTCCTGTCCGGTCAGGACCAATCACAGGTACCGAACTCAGTTGTTTGTCAGCAGCAAAGAAATCTGTAATGCCACCTACAAGAGGAGCTTCCGGACCAACCACCACCATTTTTATTCCGTGGTTCAAAACTGCGCTTTTGACCGCATTGAAGTCTTCGGGATTAAGATCAATATTTGTACCTATCTGTCCTGTTCCGGCGTTACCGGGAGCAACAAATATCGAATCCACTTTTTTACTCTGTGCCAGTTTCCATGCGATAGCATGCTCACGGCCACCCGAACCCAGAATTAATATATTCATGAAACTTTACCTTTCCATCCGTATTGCTCAAAAATATAACAATATTGCTTAGCTTCAAAAGAAAGTCATAAAAAAGGAAACCGGCAACGCATTAATGGCTGGTGATTTTTGGATTCCACTGTCACGGGATACATACAAAACTATATCCCAGAACCTTAAGGTCGCTGATTGTTTCCTGAAGCATTGTAAGGGTGTGACTCGCCGGGCTGTCGTGCAAAACTATTATTGAGCCGGGTCTTACTTTACCGAGAATTGTTCGCTTTACATGTCCGGCACTGAGCGAATGGTCAAAATCATAAGGCATAAGATCCCACATAATTACCATGAAATTCCTTTTGAGCATTTTATACTGCATCCGGGTTATACTACCGTACGGCGGCCTGAAAAGGTCCCCATCAATAACCTCTGCCGCCATTTGAACATCCCTGACATACTCGGAAGTACTGGTTTCCAATCCTTTCAGGTGATTGTAACCGTGATTACCAACCCGGTGCCCGGCCGTCAATATATTATCATGCAGATAAGCATATCTCCTGCAATTGTCTCCGTTGCAGAAAAAAGTCGCCACAATATTCTCCTTTCCCAGTATTTCCAGAACATCAGGAGTCGAATCAGGGTGTGGACCGTCATCAAAAGTGAGTGCAACCTCTTTCCTGCCATCTGTATCGAGCCTGAACAGAGCCCCGCTCATCAGCACCCTCTGCAAAAAGAGAGGCCTGTAGAATCTGATCATCTCACTGACCTGATTATTAACTCCATATAATACTTATTGACTTCAGGCTCAATTCGCTCCTTTAATTCAGTAAGGCCCAAATCTTCAGCAATATTCAGTACCTCGATTGCCCCCTGCAGGTTTATGCCAACCGGGTAATCGAGTCCGAACCTGGCTGTTGCAGGCATACTATAGATATAATCGAGGTAACCGAAAGAATGCCCAAGTATCGTTTCAATCAGATCCATCCCCTTATCTTTCTGTCCTCCCTCATAAAGAGCCCTTGCAATATCGATCATGAATGAGTCATATGCCATTGATGTTGGTGGAACCAGGGCTATCCCCCTGTCACACACCTCCATAGCCCTGATAGTATCTCCCTCCTGCAGGAGCGCGAGCGCCAGCGATCCGAAAATACGCCTGTAATTACTGAACATCCGGCGGTTTGTCTCGTCAAGATATACATCAGGATCGTCGGCATTCCCCCACGAGAATCTGTTAATCATATTCTCATACATCACATCGGTATCAATCCAGCTCTGTCCCTGTGCCGTCACTTCTGCAAGATCGACCGGAGAAAGTCTGTATGCCAGACCCTCCTGGATAAAGAATTCATCAAGACCTTTGTATTGTGAGGGAGGTACTGTAGTCGAGAAATATATAGGCCGGTCCCATTCGTTACCTGCAATCAGGTCAAGCATGTACAGGTCATTTTTAAGAACCATGTCTCCTTTAAAATCCCACACCAAAGGTGAAAGAATGCGGTCGGCAAGTTTTGCCGGAACCGTTCTGTTTGCAATTACCTTAGCAGTATCAACGGGTATGCTGAACCTGTGTACCGGAAAATAGTTCACCCAGTCACCTCTGCCGGTAAGATCTACCTTGAGGTCCTGGTCTTCCCTTCCAACAAAACTGACTACCTCGCGTGCATCGTATGGTCTGTCAACTGTTCTGTTAACCGGCATCTGCTCTCTTGTTCCATCCATGTACTTTTCAGCAGGCAGAATAAGAGGCAGGGCTTCAGACTCATAAGCCTTCTGAAGCATATTGGCCACGTACCATCCCGCCTGAAGATAGCTAAGATTGGCTACCCTGATATCGGTTCTGACACCTTCCACATCCTGTACATACCACAGCGGGAAGGAGTCATTATCTCCATATGTATGTATAATTGCATTTTCAGCACATGAGTTAAGATAATTTGAACCGATGTCTCTTGCCGTATACCTTCCCGAGCGGTCGTGGTCATCCCAGTTTTCAGCCAGAAGAAGGGCCGGCACCGCAGCCATAAGTATAATAAATGCTATAACGGCAGACATTTTGCCGGCTTTCAGATTAAGAAACAACTCATAAAGCCACATCATACCCATGCCTATCCAGATCGCAAAGGCATAGAACGACCCGGCATAGGCGTAATCCCTTTCACGCGGCTGGTTGGGCCATTGGTTAAGGTAGACGATAATTGCGACACCGGTCAGAATAAAAAATGCAAAGACGACAATAAAATCCTTGTTATCGCGTCGGTACTGCCAGAGCATTCCGGCCAGACCAGCGAGAAGAGGTAAAAAGAAGTAGCGGTTACGGGCTTTATTATTCTTCAGATCATCAGGCAGGGAAGACTGGTCTCCAAGCCTGAGATTATCAAGAGGAGCGATTCCGGATATCCAGTTTCCGTGAAGTCTGTTACCGTTACCCTGAATGTCATTCTGCCGGCCGGCGAAATTCCACATAAAATAACGGCCATACATGTATCCTATCTGATACCTGAGAAAAAACCTGATATTCTCGGCGAATGTCGGAACCAGATATTCACTCTTCCCTGACGACCCGGCAGGCATCTGTATTCTGCGGCCCTTTATGCGGCCCCAATGCTTGTATGCCTCAACGTGAGAAGCATCATTGCTGTACATTCGCGGGAAAAACCCGGTAAATCTTTCATCGTACTCGTATTCCGATTTGTAATATGGGACATACTTTCCATTAATTCTGTTATAGCCTGCCAGTTGCCGCGAAACACCCGTTATGGGTGCATCAAACGACTGACCATGAAGCAGAGGCACGCTTCCGTACTGCTCACGGTTAATATAATAGATAAATGAGAAGACGTCTGAAGGGTCGTTCTGGTTCATCGGCGGCCGTGCATCAGCCCTTATCATAATCATCGCAAACGATGAGTAGCCAATTACTATAAATGCAAAGCAGGTGACTATATAGTTCAGAATCAGCTTCCTTTTGATAATAGAAAACCTTATGAGGTAAACTACTGCACCGATGAGTAAAAGCAGATAAACGAACATGCCGGTATCGTAAGGCAGGCCGAACCCGTTTACGAAAAGAAGTTCAAACCAGCCGGCTGCCTTTGGCACGCCGGGAATCACCACAAATACAAGAGAACCCAGCATCAGTGCCGATACGATAAGAGCTACCAGGAATCCATTTTTAGTAAACTCGTACTTTTTGAAATACCATATTATAACAAGGGCAGGCAGGGCAAGCAGGTTCAGAAGGTGTACCCCGATTGAGAGCCCCATCAGGTAAGCTATGAGAACTATCCACCTTCCCGAGCGTATATCATCAGCTTCCTCTTCCCAGCGAAGCATTGCCCAGAATACAACTGCGGTAAAGAGAGAGGAGAATGCATAGACTTCACCCTCAACTGCCGAAAACCAGAAAGTATCTGTAAAGGCATAGGCCAGAGAACCGACCATTCCGGCAGCAATTATTACAAAATGATGCTCACGTGCCGGTTCGGCAACACCAGAAAACACCTTGCGCACCATGTGTGTAATTGTCCAGAACAGAAACATAACAGTGACTGCACTCGCCAGGGCCGACATAATATTTACCATGAGCGCCACCTTTGATGTATCTCCTCCGGCAAAAAGGGTGAAGAATCTGGCTGCAAACATCCAGAAAGGCGCCCCCGGAGGATGTCCGACCTGCATCTTGTAGGCAGAAAGGATAAACTCGCCACAATCCCAGAAGCTTACGGTAGGTTCAACCGTCATAAGATAGACTATTGCCGAGATCAGGAAGGCTGTCCAGCCTCCGATATTATTTAAAAAACGGAATGAATTCAGTCTGGCGTTCATATTGCTTCGTATCGATTTTCGACAAAGATTGGAAAAAAAAGCAAAATAAAGCCCCGGGTGACGGATTAATCGATCCAATATTGATGCGACATATTGATTATCTTTGGCAAAAAGAGATGAAGAGATACTTTCTGTTAATAATAGCCTGCCTTTCTGCCGTGATGGTAATGCCGCAGGAAGAGTCCGGGAGAAATACCCCGGTAACAAATGATACTCTTAAAACTCTCTCAATATCATTTGGCAGCATAAGTTTCTTCAGAAATCATGAATACTTTAATCAGATTACAGAGGGATACACCCTTTCAGGGAGTCATCTGAAACCCCTTCTGATATGGGCACCGGCAAATAACATAAGAGTCAGTGGTGGTATGTTTGTCTCTCTCTGGTCAGGCTATGAAGGCAGTCCTGTTATAAAACCGGTTTTTTCCGTAAGTCTTGATATTGACAATCGTACCCGTCTTACGGTCGGATCACTGGAAGGACCTGACCGACACAGGATGTTTGACCCTCATTATGCAAAGGAAAAGATCTATACTTCCTTTTTGGAAGAGGGGGTACAGATTCTGTTTAATAACGGTAATCTCTTCAGTGATACATGGGTAGACTGGGAGAGACATATTTTTTGGGGTGACAGGATCAGGGAGGAATTTACCGTAGGTGAGTCATTCATTTACAGAACAGGCAGTGCCGGTGACCCTGTAAGGGCTGAATTTCCTTTCCAGATGCTGGTAAAGCATTGGGGCGGACAGATAAGTAATTATACTTCACCTGTTGAAACACATGTAAATCTGGCAGGAGGAACGAGGATTTCGTTAAACTCAGGTGACAATGGTGACGGCGGGTCTGGCATTGTCGTCACCGGTTTCTTTTATCACTCCATGAGAGAGCTGCCGGACATACCCTTCAGGAGCGGACAGGCGTTATTGCTGGCCGGCGATCACACCTGGAGAGACCTCTTCATAAGTGCGGGTTTGTGGATGTCGGAGAATTTCTACTCTCCCAACGGTAACATGATGTACAGTAGTCTGTCTGATTACCGTGAAGGATTCACACTATCAAAAAGGGTGTTACTTACCGGGTCGGTAAATTTCAACAGGTCGTGGCATACAGGGCTGCTGAATCTCTTTCTGGGTTTCGACTGGTATTATGATCTGAAGGAGAATACCTTTGATCACTCCCTTACCCTGCACTTAAGGATTCCTGAAAAGGCGTACGGGTTGTCGCGGCGCAATCAGTAGGGTATTTTTCCCGGGAAGTCGATCCATTTTCTGAATACTTCTCTACCTTTTTCCTGTTCGAGGTTGATAAATTCGATTGAGCGTTGACCGGTATCGAGCGATATTTCATCGTAGATGTGTTCATCGCTGAATCCTGCGGCAGCTGCGTCATGTCTGGTGGCAGCAAATACGACCCTCCTTATGCCTGACCAGTATATTGCACCCAGGCACATCGGGCAGGGTTCGCATGATGAATAGAGGAGACACCCGTCAAGGATATGGCTGCCCAGCTTCTCAGCAGCAATTCGTATTGCCAGTACTTCTGCATGAGCCGTGGGGTCGCAATTATTTACGACCCTGTTCCCGGAAGCTGAGATAACTGTATCATCTTTGACTATCAATGCCCCGAACGGGCCACCTCCGTCATTGATGTTTTCGTCTGCAATTGAAATTGCCTCTTTCAGGTATTTAATGTCTCTCTCTGTTATCATTTCGGTTAAGGTCATTTTTTCAGGCCGGGAATTACTATCTTCGGCGCTCCTGAACCTGCATGCAAAATTAGGAATTTTGGTTCCCCCAAAAAACCCTGTGAGGAATAAATTGAGCTGTTTTTCTTTTTTCAAAAATATATTGTACTTTTGCAGTCCCCAAAAAAGGGGGTTTTTAAATTTTATTACTGTAAAACCTGGGTAGGAGTGAACACTTTAAGCTACAAAACAGTATCGGCCAACAAGGCGACTGTTGACAAAGATTGGGTACTTGTTGATGCAGAGGGTCAGGTGCTTGGCCGTCTTGCTTCGAAAGTTGCCAAAATGATGAGGGGTAAGCACAAGACTAATTTTACGCCTCATGTGGACTGCGGAGATAACGTGGTAGTTATCAATTGTGAGAAAGTTATCTTATCGGGCGATAAAATGTCCGATAAAGAGTATGTCAGGCACACGGGTTACCCGGGTGGTCAGAGGTTTACGACAGCAGAGGCGATGCTCAGGAAGAATCCGGCAGGACTGATCGAACATGCGATTAAGGGCATGCTTCCCAAGAACAGGCTGGGCAGGGCTATCTACAGAAATCTGTATGTATATGTCGGCGACAAGCACCCTCATGAAGCCCAGAAACCCAGGATAGTTGAATTAGAAACCATCAAGTAGAAAGAATGGAAACAATCAATACCATTGGAAGAAGGAAAGCTGCTGTAGCAAGGGTTTATCTGAGTGATGGCAAAGGGCAGATCACAATCAACGACAGGGATTACAAGGATTACTTCGGTGCCGAGATCCTTCAGTATGTTGTTACGCAGCCACTGAGCCTCCTGGATCTTGAAGGCAGGTACGACATTGTTGTAAATCTCGACGGAGGTGGTGTGAAGGGGCAGGCAGAGGCTTTGCGTCTTGGCATATCAAGGGCTCTTGTTAAGATTGACGAGGAGTATAAGCCTAAGCTAAGGGCCAGCGGTTTCCTTACACGCGACCCGCGTGAGGTTGAAAGGAAGAAGCCGGGCCAGCCGAAAGCCAGGAAAAGATTCCAGTTCAGTAAGCGTTAATCAGTCATTATAGATGCAGGTTTAGTATCTAAATTGCAGTGACTTCCAGATTGGAACTACTCTGCAATTGACTTAACAGAATGTAAACTTTAACAACAATTAAATGCAAAGGACAAATTTCAATCAGCTTCTCGATGCCGGAGTACACTTCGGGCATCTCAGAAGAAAGTGGAACCCGGCGATGGCTCCCTACATTTACATGGAGAAGAACGGGATTCACATTATCGATCTTGAAAAGACTGCAGCGAAGATCGATGACGCCGCATCGGCGCTAAAACAGATTGCAAAATCGGGCAAGAAAGTACTCTTTGTTGCCACCAAGAAGCAGGCCAAGGAGATCGTTGCCGAGAGAGTTCAGAAAACAGGTATGCCCTACGTGACCGAGCGATGGCCGGGAGGAATGCTTACCAATTTCCCGACGATCAGAAAGGCAGTAAAGAAAATGACATCTATCGACAAGATGGAAGGTGACGGAACCCTGGGCAATCTTTCGAAGAGAGAAAAATTGCAGATAGCCAGGCAGAGAGCCAAGCTTGAGAAGAACCTGGGCAGTATTGCCGATCTTACACGCCTTCCGTCAGCACTGTTCATTGTTGACGTAGGCAAGGAACACATTGCCGTTAAAGAGGCCAACAGGCTGGGAATACCGGTATTTGCCATGGTAGATACGAACTCCGACCCTTCAGAAATTGATTTTGTAATACCGGCCAACGATGATGCCTCGAAATCAATTTCTCTTATTGTAGATTTAATATGTGGTGCAATTGAGGAAGGGCTCAACGAGAGAAAGAACGAAAAGGATAAGGAGCCTTCAGAGAATATTGCAGATGAAGATCCCATTACAGAGAAGCGCAGGCCCAGGCGCGCAGCAAGAGTGGCTGTAGCTGAGGAAGAGGAGGAAATTACAGATGAAGATGAAGCTGAAGCTGAAGCCGAAGTTGAAGTTGAAGCTGAAGTTGAAGCTGAGGTTCCTGAAAACACTGAAGAAGGATCCGACCCTGAAGAAGAGCCTGAGGACCTCGTAGATGATGATAAATAACAATTAAATTAAAAATCACTAATTATGTCAGTTATAACCGCAGCCGATGTTGCCAGGCT
>JAWOIF010000092.1:0-2571 GCA_046484805.1 Bacteroidales bacterium | reverse complement strand
CGCGGATGAGCGGCCGGGTTCAAGCTTCATGAAGAGGGCCGCGCAGCTTACGGGCTGGGCGTTATACCGACATCCGTCTGCGCCCGGACTCTGCAGGTTCGCTCGTCCGCTTGGAAGATAGGAGGTCTGGGTTTTGCATGCAGCGCCCAGTACTCAGACGATGGTATTGCAGTATTTGAACCAACTCACGGTTCAGCCCCGAAATATGCAGGATATGAGATACCGATAGTTAACCCTGTAGCAATGATAGAGTCGGCCTGTATGATGCTTGATCATCTTGAAGAGAAGGAGATATCGGAGAGAATCAGAAAGGCTGTAGCTATCGTGATCGAAGAAGGAATAGTAAGGACCTACGACATGATGAAGATGCCGGGTAGGCCTGAAGTTATTAAGAATGGAGCAGCATCAACGGTACAGATGACAGATGCCATAATATCAAGGTTGGTGAAATAAGTATATATCATGACAGAAGAGGTAAGAAAATTATGGCCGGAGCTTGACTGGATTAAAGATTCAGGGCTTCGCGAAAAGACTGCAGAAACATGGGAACTGGCATTGAGCAGAAGTGTGCTTAAGGCTGAAGAGCTCGATCAGATTCCTTTTACTCTGTTGTGCGGGCCTGACCTGAAAGTGAGCTTTATGGCACACAAGCGATGTGTGGTTCATATTGCAAAAGCGAGCGGGGAGAAGATGAATGATTTTTTTGGCAGCGACCTTCCTGTTAACATGGATGTACTGATAGCAGGTGCTATTCTCGCTGACGTAGGTAAGTTACTTGAATATGAGCCCGGTGTTGACGGACAAACAAGGCAGGGAAGGTACGGGCAATATATCAGGCATCCATTCTCAGGAGTATCACTTGCTGAAGAGTGCGGTGTTCCGCCAGAGGTTTGCCATATAATAGCTGCCCATGCCCATGAAGGTGATCTGGTGAAAAGAACCACGGAAGCCTGGATCGTTCACCATGCTGATTTTATGACCTTCCTGCCATTTAAGAGCAGGCTCGTGCTTTAGATTTTCGTTCTAATGTAAGAGCCAGGTTTCCGGGATATTTGATCTTTGATATCCGGGTACTTCCAGCAGAAGTCTTAGTCCCATTCCTCCTTCGCGTTGAAAATACTCTATTCTGATCTTGTGATACCCCTTTCCGAGAGGAAAGTATCCGCCTTCTTCCCTCAGGCCATGAATACCATCATTGCTTATTATCTCTTCTCCATTAAGTATCAGCCTGCTGCCGTCATCGGATATTAAAGACAGGCCGTAAACATCATCTGCCGGAATGAGAAGATATCCTTCAAGTTCAATGGCAAAAAATGAATCTATCCGTGCCAGTTTATGAGATATCTCATAGACTATTCTTCTCAGAGCCGGTTTAAGTGAATGAAACTCAGGAAGTTCGTTAAATTCTCCATGATATACAGAAGCAATCAGCCCTGGTTTCAGACCGGAAACATCCATTGCAGGTATGGGTTTTTTCTTTTCGATAAGAAATGATGTCGTTCTGCTCCTGTTGTCATTCCATTCTGTAAAAGCTTTTACTACTGTTGTTTCCTTAATCACGAAAGGATCGCTGTAAATTGATGTACCAGTCACTGGCTCCTTGCCGTCAGTAGTGAAGTAAATTTTTCCGCCGGGTCTGTAGTTGGATAAAGTAACCGGATAGGTGTCGGTAAATATCTTTACAGGAGACAGAAGCGAGGGAGGAATGATATTGTTGTTGGCCCTGTAGACATTTTCTGCTCCCATCTTGTTTATCTTCCTGTCATATGTCATCAATCCATTTGTCTCCGTTTCTACATCAGTGGTCTGGGTATAAATAGTTGCGCTTAGCCCGTTTTCTTTCACAAACCGGTGAACCTGATCATAGTATGACTCATACCTTGTAAGCAGTTGCAGTGAATCCTCCATGTTCCTGTATCCCCAGTTCTTCTGTTCCCAGGTATGTCCCTGTACAGGAAGTCCGAGGCCCCCGAATTCTCCAAGGACACTTGCTCTTTTGACTTCCTGCTTTGGCAGTACAGGGTCGGGATAATGATGTATGTCGTTGACATCGCCTGTACCCCGGTCTGTCCATCCTGAGGCACTGTTCACCAGTCGTGTTGTATCGTAGTTCTTAATAAGCTGCGTTATCCTTTCTGTTTCATACTGACCCCAGCCTTCGTTAAAAGGCACCCACATTATTATTGACGGATGGTTGAATTTTGTGTCGATCATTCTTTTCAGTTCGTACTCAAATTGTTCAGCAGACTCAGTTGATTTGTCAATATCAGGCTGGTCACCATGAATGTATTTGTCCCCGCTGGGCATATCCTGCCAGACCATGATTCCAAGTTTATCACACCAGTGATAGAATATCCTGTTTTCAACTTTTACGTGTTTCCGTAACATGTTGAATCCCATTTCTTTTGTCATCTGAAGATCAAATACCATAGCCTCCTCTGAAGGAGGAGTATAGATACCATCGGGCCAGAAACCCTGATCAAGAGGGCCATTCTGGTATACGAATCTCCAAACCGGGGTGGGAAGACCAAAAGCGCCCCTTCACGCCTACCTCGCTTGCCGATGACAGGG
>JAWOIF010000005.1:0-8849 GCA_046484805.1 Bacteroidales bacterium | reverse complement strand
AATCTTCTTAACGACCTTTCGGCAGAGATCAACACGATGCGCCAGACTCTTGAGGCTCTTGAGAAAGGACACCGGAATGAGCTCAGACCGGGTTATACACAGATGCAGGAGGCAGTTCCATCGTCATTTGGATTATTGTTCGGGGCTTACAATGAGGCCCTTTCGCGCGACTGGTGGAGGGTTTCAAAGAGTCTCGAGCGTATAAGGACAGTCAATATGGGAGGAGGAGCAACCGGAACCGGACTGGCAATACCTAGGTTCTTCATCATGGAAATAGTTCCTGAGCTGAGAAACATTACCGGCCTGCCCCTTTCGAGAAGTGAAAACCTGGCAGATACCACCTCTAATCTTGACAGATGGGTTGAGGTACACGCCATAATGAAGTCGCATGCCGTAAACCTGGAGAAGATGGTATCAGACCTGAGACTGTTATCTTCAGATCTGCTCACCCCGAAATTTCTTACCCTTCCTGAGCGGCAGGTGGGCAGTTCGATAATGCCGGGAAAAATAAATCCGGTAATACCTGAGTATATAATCTCTGTTTCTCACAGGGTTTACGCCAACGACCAGCTTATTTCGTCACTTTCAGGTCAGGGATGCCTTGAGCTGAATGCCTACCTTCCGGTCATAGGCGTTACCATAATTGAGAGTCTGAACCTGCTGATTTCAGCAAACCGCACACTGCGACTTAATGCTCTTGCAGGTTTGGAGGTAAACCATGCCGAGGCTCTTGAGAGAGTAATTTCGAGTCCGGCCATTACAACGGCCCTGGTACCCTTCATTGGTTACAAGAGGGCATCAGAAATTGCACGGGTAATGAAAGATAAGAGACTGACCATCTTTGAAGCTAACCGGGAGATGAATTTCATAGAGGAAGATAAGCTGGAAGAGATACTTCAACCCGCAAATCTTTTAAAGCTGGGATTTTCCCTTGAAGAGATATAACTTAAAAGAAGAGATGGCAGGAAGAGGCAGGGACAGGACACCACACATAGGCATATATGGCCGCCGTAATTATGGCAAGAGCAGCCTTATAAATGCGATTGCCGGTCAGGATATTGCGATAGTGTCGGATACACCAGGCACAACGACCGATCCGGTAAAGAAATCTTTTGAGATAACAGGCTTCGGTCCGGTTGTGCTGGTTGACACGGCCGGCATTGATGACACAGGAGATCTCGGATCGAAGAGGGTGCATAAGACAGTACATTCAATAGACACGGTCGATATGGCTATTCTTCTGACCGGGGAGGATGAATGGGGTGATTTTGAGGAAGAGATCGTAAAGAGATTTAACGAACAGGATATTCCTTTCATTGTTTTGTCGGGCAAAGCTGACATAAACAGACCTGATGAAGAGTTCATTTCAAAGGTAAAAGCAGCCACGGGGAAGATTGTGGCACCCTTTTCGGTTTTTGACACAGTTTCACGGGAGGAGTTGATACGTTTGATAAAGGAGAGCATCCCAACCAGATCTTCTAAGCTTAGTACTCTGCTGGGAGACCTGATAAAACAGGGAGACACGGTATTACTGATCACCCCGATTGACGTTGAGGCGCCCGAGGGCCGGCTGATACTTCCACAGGTGCAGGTTATACGCGACATTCTCGATAATGATGCCGTTGCAGTTGTATTAAAGGAGAGAGAGGTTGATGCTTTTTTACGTAACACTGGTATCAGGCCGGCACTGGCAGTTACTGACTCCCAGGTTTTCGTCAAGGCCGATGCTTCGGTTCCACCGGAAGTTCCCCTGACCAGCTTCAGCATACTTCTTGCCCGCCAGAAGGGTGATTTTGAAAATTATCTCAAAGGAACTCCTGCTATCTCTGATCTCAAGGATGGCGACAGGATATTGTTGCTTGAGTCATGTACGCATCACGTTGCATGTGATGACATTGGAAGAGTTAAGATACCGAGGTGGATTACAGGTTTTACAGGCAGGAAGCTGGAGTTTGATGTTGTTGCCGGACTTGATGTGATGCCAAGGCCTGTTACAGATTACGCTATTGTAATACAATGCGGAGGTTGTATGATTACGGCACGTCAGTTACAGCAGAGGCTTAGGGCTGCTGTAAAGGCAGGTGTTCCGGTCACCAATTACGGAATGGCCATTGCCTATGTACAGGGTATATACCACAGGGCCGTAGCTCCCTTTATGAAGGGAGGAAATCAGGAGAGCACTTACCTTTAGGAAATCAGAACCTGAAATAGATGAACGGCTGTATTCCTGCAGCCTGCATTCTCATCAGAACCAGAGTCAGTCCCAGCAGGGCAATGAACTGGATGACCACATGGCTCCTCACAAACAGGGCTCTGGTTGCTTCCTTTATGGTTTCGGGCAGAAAATGGATGGTATAGCCGGCCAGTATGAGTATAACAACGAAAGGATATGATAGCCATAATGCAGTGACATGCTCAAGCCTCAGGCCGGTGAATATATTCTTAATCATCAGGAGTGAGAGTTCATTTGATTCAGCCCTGAAAAATATCCATGCAAAGCTCACGAAATTAAATGTAATGAAGATCTGCAGTATTGTGAAGATACGTCTCTTCCTGGAGCGGGCAGGCACCAGGTGACTCCATATCTTATTAATAATCAGGCCCACTCCATGCAGCAACCCCCATAAAACGAATCTTCCTGATGCACCGTGCCACAAACCTCCCAGGGTCATGGTTATAAGCAGATTAACACCCGTACGGAAGCTTCCGCGCCGGTTACCGCCCAGGGAGATATAGAGATAATCTCTCAGCCATCGTGATAATGATATATGCCAACGCCTCCAGAAGTCAGAGATACCGGTTGCCTTATATGGAGAGTTAAAGTTGACCGGAAGTCTGAAACCCAGCAAGAGTGCGACTCCTATGGCAATATCGGTATACCCTGAGAAATCGCAATAGATCTGCAAACCGTAGCCATATACCGCCATAAGGTTTTCGGCTCCCGAATAGATTTCGGGAGCTCCGAAGACCCTGTCCACGAAGTTTACGGAGATATAATCGGAAATGATCATTTTTTTGATAAGTCCCTTAGCTATAAGGAAGAGGGCGTGTCCGAACTCTCTTTTTGTCAGGCTGAATTTTGCATAGAGCTGAGGCACAAATTCTGAAGCTCTAACTATCGGTCCGGCTACCAGTTGAGGAAAGAATGAGACATAGAATCCGAAGTCGAGGATATTTTTCACCGGTGCTACCTTGCCCCTGTAAACATCAACGGTGTAGCTGATGGTCTGAAATGTAAAGAATGATATTCCGACCGGCAGCACTACAGAGCTGACATCAAATGATGTAAGGAAGAGTGAGTTGGAGATCGATGCGAGAAGGTCTGTTGAAGGGAGAGATGTACCGGCGAATCTGTTTATTGAATCGATTACGAAACCATAGTACTTAAAATACCCCAGCATTCCGAGGTTCACGACCAGGCTTATTACCAGCCAGAAGATCCTTACGAATCTCGACCGTGAGCCTGATATTAGTCTGCCTGCTGTATAGTCGGTAATTGTTGATATTATCAGCAGGAATAAGAAGAGGCCACCCGATTTGTAATAGAAGAAGAGGCTAAAGAGGAAGAGATAGAAATTTCTCAGGAATGGTTTTTTATACACAATGCTGTATCCTGCCGTCAGGAAGAGCATGAATATCCAGAAGGCAATATTGCTAAAGATGAACGGGGAGGCCGGGTCATAAGCCAGCACTCCGAGCAGCAGGTCAGCTAACGGTTCAGATTGAGCTTTCGGGTCGAATGAGGAGAGAATAAATGATTCGCTGACTTCAGGAGATTGGGACAGGGTATCGGCAAACAGTAAGATTAACGGGTCGTTTGCAGGTGATGTCAGTGGCAGAGTATTGGATTCAGGAATCAGGTCACTTAGGAATAGTGTTGCCAGCGAGTCAGATCCTATGTATGTCAGGTGTGTATAATCCTTCTGGGCAAGGGGCGGATCAAGAGATATCCATTTCAGAATTGAGTTTGCACCTCCCATTGCAGAGTATGCGTCCCAAAACCCTATTCCGGCATTATCGGACGCCTTCTTCTGCGCATTGCGGATATTTTCAATATTAGGGAACGAGGCCATGGTTCCATCAAAATTATCGGCCATATCGGTAAGACCTATCAGAATTATATCTGCTGAGGGGCAAATATCTTTCAGGAGCTGAAACTGGCGTTCTAATCCTTTTTGATAGTATGTGTAATCGTCACGTACATTTCGCACGACATTGAGGCCATAGTGAAGTATTATAAGATCAGGGTCGAGCATCGTGAAGAGCGCCTTTTGATTCTGCCTGTCTGCCATTGTAAACTCAAGACCGGCACTGCCGCGATGTGGTATATTATCGACGATGACTCCGCCGTCACTTTCGATACTGAATCCGTATATATCAGGGGAAGAGGTTCCGGAGAATCGTATTCTCAGGTCAGAAACGGCATTAAGAGAAACAGCATATTCAAAAGGCCCCTCCCCTGCTTTAAGAGTGTCGGAAGCTATCTCATAATCTGTTGAGTAAGTTGTAATTTCACAAACTCCTTTCAGGTTTCCGTAAAACAGTCTGAATTTCTGATAGACTGAGGCCTGTGAGGATGAAAAGATTGAAGGAGTAATTCTGACAGTTGCGGTAGCCGGGATTTGTGTAGCAGTATCGGGCTTCAGGAATCTGCATATTGACATGAATGGGCCTATCTGTCTGTGAGGCAACGATCCATCGCGATACGAGAGATAGTTATATCTCCTCCAGTTTGGGGAAGAGCGTATTTCCACGGTACGGGTGTACATTACCGGCATCAGCGGCTGAAGCAGGCCGGGACCATATCCTCCCTTCTCGTGCTGAAGCCTGGTTCTGATATAGGAACTGAAACGGTCTCCCTCAAGCTGACTATCCCCGAAGAACATTATCCTCAAATGAGGTTTGTCTGCTATGACTTTTTCAGTAAACCGGGTAGCCAGTGTGGGTATTTCAGACCCTGCAGATTGACCGGCGGCTGGGTCTGACTGTTTAAGGAGGGAGTCAGATTCAGGTTGTGGTATAGCCGCAATCGTGTCAGTCGGATGGCCTGCGATTGGTTGCTCAGTGCTGATGTCAGCTGCAACAATCAGATTAAAGATTGGGTTTTCCCGTAGACTGTAGTTTATTACCGAAGGAGCAAAAATTGAAGCTACGACGAGAATGACTGCCGCAAGAGCAAAAAATATAAATATCCTGTACGGGCGCATATTTAATCCGGCAGGAGTTGGTCGGTTCAGCTTTTCCTGCGAATCCTGAGCCTTTGTCCTACCTGTATCTTACCAGCATTGTTAATGTTGTTCAGTGACAGGATATCTGATACTGATACACCATTGTATTTCTTTGCTATATCCCAGACTGTATCTCCCCTTCGAACGGTGTAGTATTCATAATCACCTGCGTCAGGGCTTTGTGATGGTGATGTCGGAACAGCAATGGTATTAACCGGTACCGGTTTACCTGACATGCTTTGCTTCTCAGCAAATGTCATCTTGTTAACACGCGAGTAGTGATCTGCTTTAGCCGGGTCGACATAAACAGTTATTTTCTGGCCCACGTAGATGGTATTACGGTAGATATTATTCCAGTACCTGAGTTGTGAGAGCGGCACGTTATACCACTCTGCAATGTAACCGAGGTTATCTCCACTCTTAATGTTATATACGAGTTTTGTTTTACCCTTTATATCGGGAGGTGTAAATGATGAAGAAGCGGGGTTTGATGATTGGCTCACAGATGCGAGATATACATTTGCCTTATGATTTTCTATTGTATCATGCAGGTATATGAAGTTACCGATATGAGTCATCGGCAGTGTCAGCGGAGCAGGTTTTGACCTTCCCGGTATCAGACCTGTACGGAACTGCGGATTCAGTGCCCTGAGTTCGTTATAGGGTATATCCATTACCTCTGATATCTGTCTCAGGTGAATGTCTCTCGTTATCATCACTGTATCAACGGCAAGTGGCAGTGACACGGGTATTGGCACAATGTTATGTTCCACATTATATGTCATTGAGTAGAGTGCTGCCACAAATTGTGGTATGTATCCTCTCGTTTCCCTCGGAAGCCTGTAATAGATATCCCAGTAATCCTTTTTATTGCCAGACCTTGCAATTGCCTTGTTGACGTTACCAGGTCCGCAGTTGTATGCTGCAATCACAAGCATCCAGTCATTATATATTCTATACAGGTCTTTAAGATATCGTGCAGCTGCGTGGGTTGATTTTACCGGATCACGTCTTTCATCAAGCACAGAGTTGATGGTAAGACCGTACATACGGCCGGTGCTGGCCATAAACTGCCAGAGTCCTGTCGCCCCTACCCTTGAAACCGCATTAGGATTAAGGGCTGATTCTATAACTGCCATGTACTTAAGTTCAGGGGGCAGGTCATACGATCCGAATATGTCCTCGATCATCGGAAAATAATAATCCTGCAGACCCAGTATGATCCTGAACTTGTCATACTGTCTTGATGTATAGACGTGAATATGACTTCGGATAATATTATTATACGGCAAGGTAATTGAGGAATTTATTCTTCCCAGGCGGTCGAGATATACAGAATCGGGGAATTCGGGTATATGTGGTTCGGTGGCTAAATAATCTTTCTCCGATATACTGAGGGCCATTTTCACATACCATGTATTTACCAGGCTATCGAGATCCCTGGTGATCCTTCTTATGTCCTCATCGGGTATATCCTGAGCTTTAACTGCAGTGGCTGACATGAAGAGGATCAGAACCAGTTGGATGATATTTCTTAAGTTGAACATGCCTGTAAATATTTAGAAGGTTTTAACTAATCTGAGATTAAACGCATATATATTTCCTGTTATTGCCGGCATTGCGGTGGGCAGAAATGAAAGGTTAAGGGTTTCGCCGATGTCATAATCTGACAGGCTGGCATCTACATTTGCATCGAGTATTGATATCAGGTACCATGCAGCTATACCAATGTATGAAAGGTCGCGGTATTTTTTGTAGTAGTCTATTCCTGAAAGCAGTCGCTCCCTGACCCACTGAGCCTGAGATGGATTATGACTATCAGGGTGCAAAACAGGGTCATAGGTTGAGGGGTCAGCTCCCTTTATCAGATCGAGGTAACTGTTGGTTTCGGGAATAATATCGGTAAAATCCTGGTACGCCCGGGTATACTGTATATGTGTTGATGTATTGAACCACACGCTGTATCCCAGTCCTGCAAAACCGGCGTATACGAGGGGTATCTTCCAGTATTTGCGGTTATAGACCTGGCCCATACCAGGTAATGCAGCAGCGAGCATCGTTGCCCTGTGAGGATCTTTTATCCTGTTTACCGGCAAGAGATTAACTGCTGTTGTATCCTGCGCAACTATATTCAGATTTGTGCACAGCATCAGGAACAGGAGTATAATTATTTCAGCGGTTCTTTTCAATATCATAACCTGGGCCCTCCAGCCCGTGAAAGATAAACGTCACCGCAAAGATAATATTTTAAGAGTTCAGCCTATCGAACACTCCCAGAATGCGTTCCATCTCACTGTTATTGTCAAACTGAATGACAATCTTTCCTTTGCCCTGATCATTTATTCTGAATGTGACATTGGTTTCGAATATTGTTTTAAGATGATCAGCAAGTTGGATATAGTCTTCGTTCAGTTTCTTCTTTTTCTCTGAGCGGACCGGATCGCGCAATGGTGCTGCCTGAAGATGTCTCACCATTTCTTCTGTTTGTCTGACTGAAAGATCTTCATCGATAACCCTGTAATAGACCTCAATCTGTTGTTGGGGGTCGTCAATACTTATCAGAGATCTTGCATGACCCATTGAGAGTTGGCCGCTTCGGAGTCCGAGTTGTATCTCAGCCGGAAGTTTAAGAAGCCGCAGGTAATTGGCCACGGTAGAGCGCTGCTTACCGACCCTTTCACTGAGTTGTTCCTGTGTAAGGCGGCACTCTTCGATAAGTCGCTGGTAGCTGATTGCGACCTCCATTGCGTCGAGGTCCTCCCTCTGTATATTTTCCACCAGTGCAAGTTCAAGCATTGCCTGGTCATCGGCTGTTCGCACGAAAGCCGGAACATGGGTAAGACCGGCCAGTCTGGAAGCCCTGAGTCTTCGTTCGCCGGCTATAAGCTGATATCTTCCGCCCGGTATTTCCCGCAATGTAAGAGGCTGAACTATGCCTAATTGTCTTATCGATGAGGCAAGTTCATTTAGAGACTCTTCATCAAAACGTGTACGTGGCTGGTGTGGATTTGCATCTATTGAATCAATAGGGATCTGGAGATTTGCCTCAACCTTTTTTTCAAGCACTTCTTTTTCGACACCCTCAATGAGGGCTCCCAATCCACGGCCCAGTGCATTTTTCTTAGTCATGGCTGTCAATTATTTTCGCTCTCTTTTTGAGCTGATTTATCAATAATTTCCTGTGCCAGATTCAGATAGTTAACGGAACCTCTCGATTCGGCGTCATAGAGTATGGCCGGCTGACCATAGCTGGGCGCTTCAGAAAGCTTGACGTTCCTTTGTATGATAGTATCGAAAACCATTTGCTGAAAATGCTTTCTTACCTCATCTACTACCTGGTTTGACAACCTCAGCCTTGAGTCATACATGGTAAGAAGGAATCCTTCTATTTCCAGTTCAGGATTGAGATTGTTCTGTATAATCTTTATTGTATTAAGGAGTTTCCCAAGACCTTCAAGTGCGAAGTATTCACATTGCACCGGGATGATCACCGAATCGGATGCAGTAAGGGCATTTACGGGGCGCTCGTTTTGTTCGTTTTTGTGATGCATTCAACATACCGTTGGTGGTATTTGAGGATGTGCCCGGATTTCTGCCGGGTACCGATCAGGAGTGGGGTGG
>JAWOIF010000177.1:0-42009 GCA_046484805.1 Bacteroidales bacterium | reverse complement strand
CCCTCTACGCCCTCTACGCCTCTACGCCCTCTACGCCCTTTCTTTACGCCCTCTACGCCTCTACGCCTCTACGCCCTCTACGCCCTTTCTTTACGCCCTTTCTTTACGCCCTTTCTTTTACTCCGAAGCCCGGGTCTATCTTCAACCATCTGATCACCAGCATTCCGGGAATGGTACATATCATCACGTATACAAAAAAGTGCTCATATCCAAGCAATTCGCTAATCTTACCCGACACCATTCCTGGAAGCATCATACCAAAGGCCATCAGCGAGGTGCCTATCGCATATTCAGCGGTCTTATACCTGCTCTCGCCAACATAATAGAGCATATAAAGCATATAGGCAGTAAAACCGAAGCCGTAGCCCAGCTGCTCAACTCCCACCGACAGATAAATAGCGAGATCGCCCGGCATCGGTTGGGCATAGGCCAGAAAGATATATACCGCACTCGGAAGGTTCAGAGACAAAGCCATTGGCCAGATGAGCTTCTTCAAACCATATTTCGAAGCCAAGACACCACCCAGAATGCCTCCGATTGTAAGGCATATCATACCTACGGTTCCGTAGATAATTCCATATTCAGCCGATGTGAGGCCTATCCCTCCCGAGCTTCTTGAATCAACCAGAAACGGAGTAGCAATCTTCACCAGCTGAGACTCTCCCAACCTGTACAGCAGGAAGAAGATCAGTGCCGGAACGACTCCGGGTTTTGTAAAGAAGGAGACGAATACATCCTTGAAGACAATCCAGCTTACAGACTGCTTATCAACGACCTCCTCGGGGTGGGGCATCAGGAATTTATTGTAAACGGCAAGCAGCAGCAGGAAAACACCAAGCAGCCCCAGGGCCACCACCCAACTGAATGCGATGTTGCCCGCAGTAACCAGAAAATCTGCCGAAGTAACTTCGGAAAGATTACGGTTCACTTTTACTGAGAGAGCTTCCGGCTTGTTCCAGTTTGAACTGTCAAACTCAAAACGGCCTGCCTGCGTCTTCGAAATATCTATATCCCTGCTTCCTGTCTGCCGCGATATGTTTACGACAACTGTCTCACCCTCCTGTGGCGGTGCTGAGAGTGCCACATATAGCACAGCCGAGTCAATCACAGACTCACCTGCCCGAAAGAGAGGAACACTAAATTCAGCAGGAAACAAAAGTATTGACGGTTTACCTCCCTGATCGGTAATCACGATCTCATCACTATCGAAAGGCACATAGTCCTCAGGCATAACAGAAACAGCCTCGAAGGTAACAGGTGTTAACCCTGTGTTTTTCTGCACTATACCGGCAACGATAGGTATGAGACCCAGTGCGGCAAGCATAGCGAACCTGTAAAATGTACTTCTGATACCTACGAAGAAGGCCTGCTGATGCTGGTTAAGGGCATACATGTAGAATCCGTCTGCAGCTATATCGTGACTTGCCGACGAGAAGGCTATCAGTGCGAATACCAGCAAGGTAATAGGATAAAAAAAGTTCAGGGGCATTGTCAACCCGAGAGCAATAAAGGCCACACCCATAAGCAGCTGTGTCCATATCACCCAGTTTCTCTTGGTTGAGACTACGTCGATATATGGACTCCAGAGGGGTTTTATCGCCCACGGTAAATAGAGCAGACTGGTCCAGAATGCGAACGATGCCACCGACACCCCCATTGTCTTGTAGATCAATCCCGATGTCGTCATCACTATTGTATAGGGAATACCCTGGTACAGGTAGAGTGATGGTATCCATGCCCATGGTGAGCTGTTTCTTCCTTTTTCAGTCATCGCCGCCCGGTAATTTTTTGAATGAGTATCCTTTTTCCCTGTAGTAATCCATAATTTCATCAAGCCGCATATAAAGCTTGTCGGTTCTCGCCGGTTCCGTCCCGGGGTGTATCAGAATGATTGCACCGTTAAGCCCATGCTCCGACCCTGCCTCGAACATCTTCAGGCCTCCAATCAGCTGATCCGACGACCTGTAGTTCTTCATGTCAGGTGTCGTGTAATCGGCATTGGTTCCTGTTCCGGGAGTAAAATTTATCAGGGTAACCCTCATTTCGCCGCACCATCCGGCAATTACCCTGTTGTACCATTCATACGGTGCGAGGAACCACCGGGTACCGGCAGATAGAATGCCCTGTTCCGCCAGAGCGTCATAGTTCGCCTTAAGGTCAACAACAAATTGCTCCCTTGTCACAAGCAGCGAATCGCGGTTTTCCCATGTTGCATAAAGCAGATGACGGTCAGAGTGAGGTCCGATGAAGTGCCCTTCGTGCATCATTCTTTCAATCACTTTCCTGTTGTCAGGATTCCCAAGATAATTACCCGTCAGGAAAAACGAGCCCCCGGCTTCATGGCGGCGAAGCACATTCATGACATGCATCATCCCCTCGCCCGTCTCATCTGCTGAAAAAACAAGGAAGATATCCTTCACCCTGTTGTCAATCCTTATAATGGCCCCATGGGCATCCTTTACCACCCCGGCATTGTCAACATCCGGCAGGGCCTGACCCCTCACGGTAAAACCGCCCGGTATTGCAATCAGTAGAAAGTAAAAGATAATGCGCATCACTGCAACTCTTTGATTTTAAACTACTAATATCTTTTCTCCAGCGTCGCCCCCCTGAAATAATGCATAAGGATATCTCTGTAGGAATAGCCTTTCGCCCCCATCACCGCCGCGCCTATCTGGCACAGGCCAACGCCATGGCCCCATCCTGAACCATGCAGGTTAAACAATATTTCACCATCACGATTCTCCTTTGTCACAAAAAAGCATGAACTGTAAAGGTGACTCTTCGAAAGCGCCTTCCTGATCTCAAGCTCCTTTCCAATGATCATTGTTCTGGCGGAACCGGAAATCCGTAACCGTGTGATTCGTCCCGAACTGCCACGGGCAAGCGGCACAAGGTCTTCTATCACCCCGAAATCAATGCCGGTACGTTCTCTCACCAGGCTGCTTAATTCATTTTGAGTATAGGTCACCTTCCATCTGTAGAAGTCAGCTGTCTCCTGATCGTAATCATTCAGCACCTGCGACAGTATCTCCCTGTCGCTGGTATTGCAAAAGGCCTCAGGATCTCCTTCAATCCATGCAACAGCAGTTTCCTCATTCTCAAGTTCCGTTGAGAACCCTTCAGGAGGCACCGGATTGTCAATAATTTTCTGAAGATACGGATGATCTACAGGCTCCCATGCATTCTGAAAAAGTTCGGTAACGCCACCACAGCATTTGTAATATCTCGTATCACAAATGCGGCCTTCATATGAAAGTATCTCACCTGCTGTGGCTGCCACGGCCCTGGTAACCTCAGGCGTCGAAGCCCTGGTAATACCCTGATACCGCTGACAGTGATCATCGGCACAAACATCGAAATTGATATGGTCTTCTCTGTCATACCATCTCACAATCTCATCATCTGTTATAAATGAAGTCTCATACCTCTCTCCTCCTGCTCCTATCTCCCTGCTTTTATCTATCTGCGCCAGAAGCCATCCCCGCGATATAACCGCATGTGCCTTCAGCAGCTCTTCGGAAGAGGTGGCGCTCATCTCAGAAGAGATCACACTTATCAGGTAATCCTCTACCGGCAAAATATTTACCGCCACCAGCCTGCCGTTTTCAACAATAATTGAGAGTGCCCCCGGAAACTCCTGGTCCTCCTCTCTTTCCCAGTGAAAATCAACGCCAATCACTACCGAGTGAATGACGAATGAAGCTGTATCATCAGCCGCAGGTTCAAGGGTGTAGTCTTCTGCTGTCAGACTGAATCCCCTGTCGTTACTGATAACAATTTCCCCATTACTGAGTACTGCCTTCCACTCTGAGGCTCCGTGAATTTTTCCTGAGCCGTCTTTATAGTTTCCCTTCAGTGAGAAGCTTATCTCATTGGCGGACAAAACACCCACCTTTACTACCGGCGCAACTCTCTCTTTCATTACCGAAAATTAATAAATAGTTTCTCAATCTGATCGTCCCTGAGACATACCTGGCTAAAAATATCTTCAAGATCATCTTTTGTCAGCTTCAAGAAGTCTTCCTCCCTGGGTGTTATGACAACACCGCCAAGATCGACCGAAGCCGGACTAAGCAATATCATTCCGCTACCCTCTTCAAAAAACTGCGATGGGCGGTGCACTCTTCTCGGAAAAAGATGTACGATATAATCATCTCCTGAGACATAAGCCAGAATATTTAACATAGGCTCAGGCTTGTCGGGCTGTAACAATCTGAATCTTTCGAGGAAAGAGCCAAAGACCTCTCCGAGGCTTATTTCATTTTTACCCCTGAGCGTAGCTATGCCGCGCCCGTAATCCCTCCATATCCATATCCCGGTTCCTGCCCAGATTGTAAACAGTTCCGCCGCAGTACCGCTCTCAAAATCCTTCTCAATTGGAAGGAACCCGAGGTTCCCGGCCTGATAATGAAAGTGGTCGGGAGCAGAAGCGCCACATTGCGGTCCGTTATAGAAGATCACAAAGTCTTTGAGTGCGCGGGCAAACTCAAGCATCTGGCCGAAATGGCCGGCTATCCGCTGTTCTGTGTGGCTATCGGAAACAATCGTCAGATGGCGGTTAAAGATGGGGAACGGATTCACCAGTATGGTCATATCATCGCCAAAGCGCACTCCTGTCTGCTCAGCAGGCCTGTTGGAAGCGCAAAGGAAACAGGGTCTCTCCTCTATTGAACGGGAGTCGACCTTTGCGGCCGATGACCTGATGCGCTCTGGATTGAACTGTACAAGAACATTATGTCTGCCAAAATCTATTGCACGGGTTCTGACCCTGTCAAGCAGGCCGTAATTGGTTCGTGCCAGAGGCCAGTCGGCAAGCTGAGCCTTAAAGAGCTCCTCCACTTTGGCTGAATAGTCCATCCGCTATGCTTTTAACTCCTGATTCATCCTTATTCTGGCCATCAGTTCGATGGTTCGTATCCTGTCCTTGTAGTGATTATGTGCATTCATTTTACCGATATCGAGTGAAGCATCGGTGTTCTCCTCCCATCTGCGGCAAAGATAGAGCGGTTCATAGATACGTCCTATCTGATAACGGCGACTCACGGCAAGGCCCACTGCATAATCCTCCCCGTAGCTTACGTTGGGAATCCGGATCTTCCTTAAAACCGGAGTAAAAAATGCCCTGGGGGCTCCGAGACCGTTGATTCGCAGAGCGTTGTTGCGACCGTTATCAGGTGTCCACTCCCTGTGGTCGATCAGTCCGGGAGGAATATCCTCAAGTTTAAAGTTCACCATCTTATATGAGCCCACCACCATTGCGCACTTCTGCTCGTAGAAGGCGCTGACAATTCTGGCAACAACATTGTTGTCAATGTAAAGGTCGTCACTGTCGAGCTGGATTGCGAACCTTCCGCACTTCTCATGGAAGACTCCTTCGTTCCAGCAACCTCCTATTCCGAGGTCATTCCTCTCAGGTATCACGTGTATCAGCCGCGAGTCCTTAGCCGCATATTCTCTTAGCATCTCAGTAGTACCATCCGTCGAATGGTTATCCACTACAATGAGGTTGAACCTGAAGCCTGTCTCCTGGGTAAGAACCGATTGCACGGCATCGGAAATAGTCTTAACCCTGTTCCTTACAGGTATGATAACCGAAGCCTCATATTCAAATTTTTCTCCCGCAAAATCCACCTGCCTGAACCGTGGTTCAAGCCATCCTCCGATTGCTTTGAGGTGTTCGGTACAGGCTGCCTCCATTTCTATCTGTAGATCCCTGTTGCGAGGATCAACATAATCGAACTGTTTTTCACCTGATTTGCGAATGTCAGTCTCAACTTCGGTATAAAGCAGTTCAGGTATATATATGAGACAGTGGTTTTGTGATACTCTCAGCCTCAGGTCATACAAACCGGCAAACCTGTATTTGCCTTTCATTGTTTTGCACGCCTCCTTCAGTGCAGATGTGCGGTAGAGCAGTACCGAACCGAAAGCAAAATCATCGCGCAGACTGCCCTTCTGGTAATCAATCAGGGGCCTGGCAGATAGCCGGCCCTCCTTGTTCTCGTAGTAACCCGAGTAAACCATTCCTGCGCATGTGTCAGAAGATACCTGCATCATCCGTTCAAGGGCAAACCTTCCGGGGTCGAGCGGAAATGTTTTGGTATATATCAGAGTGTAGTCGGTTTCAGCAATTCCTCCTATTCTTTTGATCGTGTTGCTTGTGGTCAAACCACCGGAAGGGAGAGGTTCCGCTCCTATACCACTTAAATCAGGCATGTTCTCACTTTCGGAGACAACATATATCTTCGACACGACTCCCGTCGATTTCAGTGACTTAACGGTTGATGCCAGAGACTCAATGTCTGTGGCCGGGATAAAACATGTAATTCTTTTATTCATGATCACCTCCTTTTAAAAAAATCAAGGACCTGCTTCATAAGCCGGTCGCGTTCATCAGCATCGATCAGGGTTTCAAACGGGAACCCTAATATAACCGTACTGTATTCACCCCTGTACATAACACCGGCTGAGGTATGGTTCTGCGAATACCTGAAAGCCGTGGTAGCGCCCCTCCCTGCAGGTTCAATTGCATCAGGGGCTTCAACGGTATAAATTCCGGGAGAGTAGCCTGCATTAAACCTGTAAGTACCGGTAAAAGCAGGCTGAGATGAATCAGTTGAATAAAGTTCCCCCGAGTTGACAGCCAGGTTTGTGCGGTGAGCGAAACCCAGATATCTTGCAGCAAACTTAATCGCTGTTGAATCGTTATGAGAAAGCATGAGGTCGGTGCCAACATATGCCCCCGACATAAAAATATTAATTCCGTCTTCGGTTACCTGTATTATCCTGTCCATAAACGCCTGCGTGTAAACCGTAAATTCAGGCACGCTTCTGTCAGGAAAACCGTAAGTCGATTTCTCCTCGCCAAGAATGATGCTTACCGACCCGAAAGTATCACTATCAACAGGTCTTGAGTTGAAATATTCATCTGACACGGAATAAAATGAGTAGCCTGCTTTTAATATTGAGCCTCCCTGAACTGCTGAAAAGTCAAATGTATTGCCTGGAATTACCATTCCTTCCATATCTGACCATGTAGCGCCCCATCCGGGAGCATCATCGTCAAGCCAGGGTGAAAGCCTGTTGAAATCATACTGATCACCTATGGTTACAAAGTCATAGTAATGCGGTACGCCTCTGTCGTGCCACCATGCAACTCCGGCCATTCCGTCACGATCAAACCACTCCGGACCGCATATCCGGTCGAATGCATTAACAACCAATATATTACCTGAAGAAACTGACGATATGCCTGCAGCCAGTATTTCGGAGTCAAAACTCTCGCCTCCGTCATTAATTGCCGTGACCTTGAAACTATATACGGTGTCATATTCGTCAAGTTCAAATTCAACCGAGGTGTTCTCAGTTGTTGTGCCGTTGTCGAAACCGTTGTCTCCTGTGCGCCTGTACACCCTGTACCTGTCGGGCATTGCAGATGGTTCAACCGGATCAGCCTGTGGCTCCCACGAAAGCCTGACCCTCTTGTATCCGGCCGGCGTTACTGCAAATCCGGTTACCGGCAGGGGTTGTACCACATATGGTCTGCCCTCATTGTAGGCGAAATATCTGAGCATACCTTTATATATTGCCCTGCTGGTAGCAAACCGGAATCTGGGGTCAAGGCCGTATTGCTGATCGGCAAGGTTCTGATGGGATAGTAGTTCAAGGAGCATGGCCGGTACATTGGGGCGCCTTGCCTCAAAATAGGGCCGGTCCCACAAACCACGCCTTGTCCATTCATGATTGAACCCGTACCTTATATCATTTATTATTTGTGTCTGAACAATATCATTCAGGTCGCGGCTTGCCATTCTCGAGGTGCTGTCAGGAAATTTTCCGCCATCGGTGGCTGTCGAATAGATTGCCAGAGTACCGATGATTGAGTCGTTGGGCGTAATACCCGCATCGGTGTGGAACGCAAAGGCTATGTCAACAGGAACGCCAAGGCCTGCCGGATTATCTGCATCGTCTCCGGGGTCGGCTGAAAGGTAGTTTACCCACAATGCCCGTGACATGTAATCATCGTTATAGTCGTTGCGATAGACGTTTGGCGTGTACACCAGTGAATCAGGCATGCCGGCATACTGAAGCCAGTACCTTGCTCCTTCGGTATATCTGGGTTTACCGCTTATTTTCCAACTGGTTACCGGAACAATAGTATCCGATTCAGCTTCTGTTTGAACCGATGCGTCAACTGACCTCTGGTTTGGAACAACAGCACCGGCGGGTCTGCGTGCCACATTACCCATTCCGCCTCCAAACTTCATGGCATCGAGACCGACCCATGCCTCCTCACCCGATAAATCAGAAACCGCCACCGATCCGTTTATTGTATCCTTCCCCTCTCTGAAATAAAAAGTTCCCAGGTAGTGCCAGGTCGGACCGCCAACTGTCTGATCGACCTCAAATGAGGTGGTTCCGCCGGTATGACGCACTGAATACTCAACAGAACTGCTGTTGTCACGGGATGAGGGCCATGAGACATAGAGAGCATAGTTGCCGCTTTCGGGGATGTCGGGAAGGTAAATGGCCGAACCTCCCTTCACTCTTAGTGCAGTACCCATTCTGAATGGATTCTGAAGACTGAAAATCGTATCGGCAAGCCGGAATCCAAATGTAGTATCACTAATGCCCTCATAAAGTTGTATTATAACTTCGGAAGCAGCGGTTGAGATATCGTTATCGACAATCACCTCATTGACTCCGGTATCCCTTTCGCGGGGCATGAATACATTAGCTCCCGCCTTCTCAAGCATCGGTACAAGATATGGTGTCACGTAAGCCATTGTCGAAATATCTTCCACCGTCCCGAACAGTTTTGCCCTTTGCCATTCCCACCTGTCAAGCGATGCCTCATAATAATAGCCGTGGCTCTGCCACAAAGCGATACCCTTTCCGAAAAGTCCGTAATTAAAAACCGGTTCGTCTTTCCTTCTGATTAAAACCGGCCTTTCCGGTGAAGGTCGTATTATCCTGGTTATATCGATCTCAATACCGTTTCTGTATAGATTCGGAACCAGTTGCTCAATTTTGAATCCGTTTGAGTATGAATTAATTGTATGCCGCCGGTATCGCCAGCCAAGTTCATTTTTGAGAGATTCGTTGAAAAGCTGAATGTGATACTCACGGAAAGGGTAATATGATAATTGTGGAGCAAAATATACATTGACGATGTTATTGGCGTCGATAACAGTTACCGAATCAATTCGGGGACTTGCGATGTGACTGAATTCAGTCAGCGGATTTATCCATGAACTCAACCGTCCCTCAGCACGGGAGTCACGTTCTCCGGCATCCTGGGAAAATGACATCAGATTACCGGCAAACAGGGAAGCGATAACGATTATTAATACTCTGGATGTGTGACTCTTCATCGGAAACGGAGTATGGAGTGAACAGAAGCAACAGAGATCAAAAATAGGAAGTTTTTTGAAATATGTCATACATCGTACAAGAAACATGATTATTTCATTTTTATTGATACATTTGTATAAACAGATTGGAAAAAATGCTGATCTTTGGTTCTTTTTTGGGGTAACAGATGATTGTTAGCTAAAGATATGATAATTATTGCTGACAGTGGTTCTACAAAGGCCGAATGGGTTGTCGTGAGAGACGGAGCTCCGGAAGATCCTGTCTTTTCAGGCGGGATCAATCCATATTTCCTGTCAGCGGAAGAGATCAACGAACTCCTTAACAGTGAATTAAATATACTGGCGGGAATACCGGTAAACAAAATCTGGTTTTACGGAACCGGGTGCAATACTCCTGATAAGAACGAGTTAGTACGGGCATCTCTCGGAAAGTTTTTCACGACAGATGATATCTTTATCGGAAGTGACCTTCTGGGTGCAGCGAGATCACTCTGCCATACTGAACCGGGAATAGCATGCATTTTGGGAACGGGATCAAACTCATGCTATTATGACGGAACCCGGATAGTGAGCAATGTCCCTGCCCTCGGTTTCATACTGGGTGATGAAGGGAGTGCTGCCATAATGGGAAGGAAGCTCCTTTCCGACATCCTCAAAAGACAACTGCCCCAACAGGTAATTGATCTCTTCCATGAAACATATAATCTTACTCAGGCAGAGATACTTGACAGGGTTTACCGCGAAGCGTTCCCAAGCAGATTTCTGGGCAGTTTCTCCCGGTTCCTTTCAGATAACATTAAAATACCTGAACTGGAGCAGATTGTAGTCTCATCATTTGATGAGTTTATTGTCAGGAATATCCTTCAGTATTCTGAAGCAACGAAATGCCTGATTCATTTCACAGGCAGTGTTGCATATCATTTCAGGGATATTCTCGCCAACTGTCTGGGGAAGTATGGCCTTAAGCAGGGGAAGATAACGGCTTCTCCGATGGATGAACTTATAAAATATCACATTGAGCAACTATAGTGGAATAAAATGATTCAACAGGCAGATAGAAAAAACAATGTCAGTATAACAGAATCTCCTTCAAATTTCGACAATCTGGAAAAGATGTCTGTGAATAAGCTTCTCACAAGTATTAACGGTGAGGATGCCAAAGTACACCTGGCGGTAAGTGAAGCCATACCACAAATTGAAGTCCTGGTAGGCAAGATAATCAAGCGAATGCTGAAGGGTGGCAGGGTCTTTTACCTGGGTGCAGGCACAAGTGGCCGTCTGGGCGTTCTTGATGCATCTGAGATACCACCCACTTTCGGGGTTCACGACAGGATAATAGGACTAATTGCAGGGGGAGAAACAGCTCTCCGCAAGGCGGTCGAAGCAGCTGAAGATGATCCTCTGAAGGCATGGCTGGAACTGGAAATCTTCAATATCAACACCAATGATACTGTTATAGGCATTGCAGCATCAGGATCTACTCCCTATGTGGTAGGGGGTCTCACAAAGGCAAGGGAAAAAGGGATACTGACCGGTTGCATAACCTGTAATCCGGGAAGCAAAGTGGCAGAAACTGCCGAGTTTCCGATAGTTGCCGTCGTCGGGCCCGAGTTCGTGACCGGCAGCACAAGGCTAAAGGCAGGAACTGCTCAAAAGCTGATATTGAATATGATAAGTACTATTCTTATGATCAAACTCGGAAGGGTAAAAGGTAACAGAATGGTCAATATGCAGCTTACCAACAAAAAATTGATTGAACGAGGAACCAGAATGATAGTTGAAGAGCTAAAAATTCAGAGTGAAGCAGCACAGATACTGCTTTTACAGTATGGCTCGGTAAAAAAGGCCCTGGAATCTTACAGAATGCTGTACACCGATGAAGAGGAATAAGCCTGTAATAATTAAATAACCTGACCTGTTAAGTTAAATCTCTCACAAATGGAGGATATTTTCAGCAAGATCGGCACCGGTCTTACACTCAGTCAGAAAATTGAGCGTAAGATAGAAGAGGCCATAAGACAAAAGAGACTGATACCGGGAACAAAACTGCCTTCAGAGAAGGAACTTTGTGCCCAGTTTGCCGTGAGCCGCACTGCAGTACGGGAGGCCCTTAGGCGTCTGAGTGCCAGGGGACTCATAGATATAAGAAAAGGAAGCGGTATATACATTTCGGAACTCAGAATTGAAGATGCCATAAATTCACTCCACCTCTTCTATGACCTGCGGTTCAATTCAGATCTTATATTACAGATAATCGAAGTCAGAAGGCTTTTTGAGCCTGAAGTAGCCCGTCTGGCTGCAAAGAACAGAACTGAGGAAGATTTAAAGAGACTGCAGAAAATATTCAAGGAACTGCAGAAGTGCGACCCTGACAATACCCAGTTGGAAGTCGACCTGATCAACAGGTTTCACATGACCCTGGCCAAATCTACACAGAACCCGATTGTAATAATAAGTCTTGAGCCCGTTTACTCACTTCTGCCCAGGATGAGGAACCTGATATATGGCAATATTGAGGGAGAGAAGGAGTATACACTGAAATATCAGGAGGAACTAATACTGGCATTCAGGGAGAAAAACAGCGAAAAGGCCTATGAACTTTCCATTCAGCTTCTGGAAAGGAACATGGAGATCTACAATAAATATTTCAGAAAGTAGCCATGTATCTCAGGGTACTTACCTGGTATATACTGGTGCACTTTGCCACAATAGCATCTGCGCAGGGCCCAGATAGTCTGTACAAATCGATCCATCAACTTCAGATGGAACACTATTCTTCATTTAAACCTGACTATTTCGGTGAGAAGAGCGTTGATTTCTCATTCCCTGGCAAGCTCTCAACCGAAACTCCCAAAATGGTCGACCGCAAGGTAATAGGATGGCATCCTTACTGGGCCTCCGACAATGCTTATAAGTCATACAATTACAATGCCCTTACCCACATAGCTTACTTCAGCTATGAAGTAGACACGGCCACAGGCGGTTATACTACTATCCGCGACTGGAATTCCACTCCTGTTATCAACTATGCCCATAATCGGGGAACCAGGGTTCTTCTGACTGTAACCAACTTCGGAGCAGCAAGGAATACTGCCATTCTTGAAGACACTGTAAAGCAAAACACCCTGCTCACAAACGTCAGAAACCTGCTCTTCTCAAGAAACGGTGACGGTGTCAACTTCGACTTCGAAGCCTTACCCCTGTCGCAGAGAAGCAATATGGTCAGTTTCATGCAACGTGCTGAAAGAATTATAAAGTCGGCAATGCCCGAAGCCGAATTATCAATCGCCACTCCGGCGGTAGACTGGTCGGGTTCATGGGACCTGGCAAGCCTTTCACAGATTTGTGATTATATTATTATAATGGGGTACGACTATTACTGGCGCGGTTCCTCCACAGCCGGTCCGGTCGCTCCGCTGGCCGGAGAAAACTACAACGTTACCAGAACCATAAACACCTATCTTTCAGCAGGGGTGCCGAATGAAAAACTTGTACTGGCCGTACCCTGGTATGGCTACGACTGGCCGGTGGTAAGTTCAGCACGTAAATCATCAGCAACAGGTACAGGTACAGCAAGATTTTATACTGCAGCAGTAACTCTGGCCGGGGCTCATTCAAAAACTTTCGATGCTACCACCTTTGTACCATGGGTAGCATACCTCAGCGCAGCAAACTGGAGACAGATGTGGTTCGATGATGACTACAGCCTGAAACTGAAATACGAACTTGTAAAATCGAAAGATATTGCCGGCGTTGGAATATGGGCCCTTAGCTATGAGGGAGGCGACCCTGAGATTTGGGATGGTTTGATATCATCATTCTCATCGTACGGGGAAGCTGATGATGAAATACTGAATCTTTATCCGGTACCTGTGCATAATACTGCTACAGTTGAATTCTACCTGTCATCCCGGTCGGTTGTCCGGTTATCTCTCCACGATAATACCGGCAGGGAGAGAATGGTAATTGTCTCTGACGAACTGCCTGAAGGTTATCATTCAAGGGAACTTAATATGACAGGGTACGCGTCAGGAATGTACATTTGTGTTCTGAAGACAGACAATAAGAGAACGAACCGCAGAGTTATTTATATTAGACAATGAATTGTAAACCTGTTTCCATGAAAATCAACTCTATATTCTGGCAGATACTGATGTGGCTGTTAATAGTACCCGGACTGACCCTTCACTCGCAGTCTTCAGATCCACCCTACCTTAAATATACTGACCATCCCTGGGTAGATTCCGTAATGAAGAGCCTTACTGTTGAAGAGAAGATCGGACAGTTAATATGGATAGCAGCATTTGCCAACCGTGACATAGGATACGATGTTAACATCAGCAATGTCGTGGAAAAGAACGGTATAGGAGGAATAATATTCTTCCAGGGGAATGCTCCCAGGCAGGCACAGATGATCAATCATTTCAGGGAGATATCAAAGGTTCCGCCCCTTATTGCAATAGATGGAGAATGGGGTGTTGGCATGAGGCTGGAAGAGATTCCCGGGTTCCCCTTCCAGATGACCCTGGGTGCTGTAAAAAATGACTCGCTGATATATACCATGGGTAAATATATCGCAGATCAGATGAAACGATCAGGTGTTGATATCAACCTTGCACCTGTTGCCGATGTCAACAACAACCCCAAAAATCCGGTAATAAACGCCAGGTCTTTCGGAGAAGATCCTGAATCGGTCAGTCGTAAAACTGTGGCCTATATGAAGGGAATGCAGGATAATGGGATAATAGCTGTAGCCAAGCACTTTCCGGGACACGGGGATACTGAAGTTGATTCACATCTCGATCTGCCGGTCATCAAACACTCTTTGGAGAGGCTTCAGTCTGTCGAGCTTGTTCCTTTCAGGTCTCTTATCAATAGCGGTATAGGAGCGGTTATGCCCGGACACATTTGGGTTCCCGCACTCGATCCCGTCAGCAATATTCCGGCAACAATCTCACAACCCGTACTGACAGGCCTGCTGAGAAATGATATGAGGTTCAGGGGGCTGATACTCTCCGACGCCATGAATATGGGCGGAATAACGAAGTACACAAAACCTGGAGAATCGGAAGTACTGGCCCTCGCAGCAGGAATGGACGTGCTGGAATATGTTACTGACCCCGGAAGGGCAATTGAATCAATTATGACTGCTCTGGAGAACGGGAAACTGACTATGAGCAGCATTGACGAAAGATGCAGGAGGGTACTGGCCTCCAAGTTCTGGGCAGGCCTTTCCAGCCCGGTACCAGTCAATGCTGAGGGCATAACCGAAGAACTTTTCACACCGGCAATGAAATCATTCACCCGTGAATTATATGCTTCGGCACTGACACTTCTGGAAAACAGGGATAATATTATTCCAATCAGAAGAGTGGAATCACTGAAAATTGCTTCACTGGGAATTAACACAAAGGAGATTTCTCTCTTTCAGCAATCTCTTGGAAAATATACCAGGATTGACCATTATACTATTGACATAAACGGAGGAGAAGGATACAGAAGAATACTCGAAAAACTGGAAGAATATGACCTTGTAATTGCAGGTGTTTACGGTATAGGACAGAGGACAGGCAGGGGCCCGGGCATAAATTCCGGACTCGATTCTCTGGTAAGAAAGCTCAACCGACAGAATCAAACCCTGATTACCTGGTTCGGCAATCCCTATTCAATAGACAGGGTGCCGGGAGTCCAGGAGGCATCAGCACTGCTTCTGACCTATCAGTTAAATGATTATACAGAGTCGCTGGCGGCTCAGCTTATTTTTGGGGGATTCGGAGCCCACGGAACACTGCCGGTGACAATCAACGAAAAGTACCCGGCCGGGCATGGCATAAAGACGGCCGGCAATTTAAGGCTTCAGTTCGGTTTTCCTGAGTCGGCAGGTATGAGTTCAGTGATACTGGAAAAAAAAATTGATTCTCTGGCATTACTGGGAATAGCTGAAGGAGCTTACCCGGGATGCATTGTTATGGCTGCCAGAAAGGGAGTTGTAGTCTTCAGCAAAAGTTACGGCCACCATGAATATGACGGCAGGATTGAGGTCAGGGAAGATGATATATATGACCTCGCTTCAGTAACAAAGATATCGGCTGCAACCCCTGGTCTTATGCTGCTTGATTCTCAGGGCCGGTTCACCCCTGATGAATATCTGGGTAACTATGTTCCTTTATTCAAGGGATCAAACAAGGAGAAGATAGTTATAAGGGATATGCTTACACACCAGTCGGGCCTTGTTTCATGGATACCCTTCTGGAGAGAAACGATAAGGGAGTCTACCGGGCAGTTCAGAAACAGGACCTTCCAGACTGGACTGTCTGACAGATTCCCGTTAATTGTCGCTGACAACATGTATATTCACCGCACCTACCGTAACAGACTCTTCAGGGAAATAAGGAATTCAAACCTCGGCGAAAAGAGATATGTCTATTCAGATCTTGCATTCATAATTGCCCCGGAAATAATAGCCTCTATTACCGGAGAGGATTGGACCGACTTTATAATGACAAACATCTATCACAAGCTGGGGGCTTTCGACATCACATTCAATCCCTATCTCAAATACCCTCTGTCAAGGATAGTACCGACCGAATATGATACACTCTTTCGCAGACAACTAATACACGGCTATGTTCACGATGAAGGGGCAGCAATGCTGGGTGGCGCATCGGGCCACGCAGGTCTCTTTGCCACAGCAGGCGACCTTATGAAGCTGATGGAGATGTACAGAAGAATGGGCAGTTACGGAGGAGAGCAGATTATCAGCGAGGAGGTGATGAAGGAATATACCCGCTACCAGTTCCCGGATACTGTTGACAACAGGCGTGGACTCTGTTTTGATAAACCAAAGCCTGACAACCATGAACTACCGCCGGAGGAGGTTTACCCGGCATTATCGGCCTCTCCTTCAAGTTTTGGACATTCCGGATTCACCGGGACATTCACCTGGATCGATCCTGAATATGAAATAACTTATGTGTTTCTGTCAAACAGGGTCTATCCTACCCGTAATAACAGCAAGTTGTCTGACCTGAATATCAGGACCGAAATTTTGCAGGCCCTGTATGATTCCATAATTGACATTCCATCAGGCCTCTGACCCTTTTACCTCGAAAAAACTTACATCAAAGTCAGGTTTTTTCAGATATCATCTGAAAAGAGCGATCCTGGCAGGTCCCTCATATTATACCTTGAGGCCATAGCCTCCCCATATGCCCCCGCCGAGCGGATTGCCAGAAGGTCTCCCCTCTTCGTCGCGGGAAGTTCGATCATTCTGGCAAATATATCTGCCGATTCGCAGACAGGTCCGGCAACACTATATTTTTCCAGAGCAGCATCTGAATTAAGATTCTCTATATGATGATATGCCTGATAGAGAGCCGGCCTCAAAAGGTCGGTCATGCCTGCATCTACAATTATGTAATTGACTGCACCGCTGTCTTTGAGATAGAGAACCCTGGTTATCAGACTGGCTGCCTGACCGACTGCAGCCCTGCCTATTTCAAAAAATACCTGCTGGTGATCCTTTCTCCTGAGGTGCTTGCCAAAAACAGCAAAGTAACCGGCAAACTGCGGTATCGTAGCAGGATTATGATGATCGATTCCAAGGCCTCCCCCGACATTTATTATATCAAACTCAATCCCCCTGCTTTCGAGCCAATCCTGCAACTCATTTACCCTGTGGCACAATCTCTCAAACACAGTAAGATCAATAATTTGTGAGCCTATGTGGAAATGAATGCCTTTCAGCTTAAGAAACGGCTCTGCTGATATCAACTCAACGACCTCTTCCAAATCTGCCATGCGAATGCCGAACTTGGTATCTTCTACGCCGGTTGTGATATAACTGTGAGTGTTGGCGTCAACATCGGGATTGATCCGTAATGCTATTGGAGCAACACGATCCAACCCCTTTGCTATTCCACCGATTACCGAAATTTCAGCCTTCGATTCACAATTAAAGCAAAATATATCTGACTTAAGTGCAAATTCAATTTCAGGATCAGTCTTACCAACACCTGCAAAAACAATATCAGGGCTCTTGAAGCCATTCTCCAGAGCGTGTTTGATCTCATTACCCGAAACACAGTCGGCACCAAAACCGTAACCTGCAATTGTCTGCATTATGCGCGGATTAAAGTTTGCCTTGACTGCATAATGAACATTGAATCCATATCTGCCTGATTCCCTTTTCATGTCTGTCAGGGTCTGGTGCAGAATATCAAGGTCGTAGTAATAAAATGGGGTTTGCTGCTTTTGAAGCTTGCTGATAACGGAACTGTTAAACATCGGTTGAGTGGAATATGTATTTATGTAATAATTGTAACGCATTGACCTTCTGACTGCCGTCAATCAGAATTGACAGACTGATCGGACTGGCGCCATAGCTTATCATTTTTACCGGAATAGAGTTAAGAGCTTCAAATATCTCAGGGGCGGAACCGGTTCTTTCAGGCCTGAAATCTCCGACAACACAAATGATGGTCTGATCGCTTTCAGTCTCGACCCTCGCAAGCTTTCGAATGTCAGCCAGAATCTCTACAAGATGGTCTGTGTTGTCAAGGGTAATTGACATCGATACCTCTGATGTGGCTATCATATCTATTGATGTCCGATAGAAATCAAATACCTCGAAAACCCTCTTCATAAAGCCGAATGCCATCAGCTTACGGTCTGAACTGATCCTTAAAACCGTGATATTATCCTTGGCAGCAACAGCCTTGTAGTCCTCATGTCTGCTGAGAGTCTTTATTACCGTACCCTCATCTGCCGGCTTCATGGTATTTTTAATCACTACAGGAATATTGTAAATCCTGGCCGGGATCATTGCCGAGGGGTGCATTATTTTTGCCCCGAAATAAGCCAGCTCTGCCGCCTCATCAAAGGATAATTCCCTTAAAACCGATGTGCCCTCAACATAACGGGGATCGTTGTTGTGAAACCCGCTTATGTCGGTCCATATCTGTATCTCCTCCGCTTTCAGAACAGCTCCTATTATTGATGCAGTATAATCGCTACCACCCCTTTTCAGATTATCTACTTCACCGGCAGCATTCCGGCAGATGAATCCCTGTGTGATGATTATCTCAGCATCGGTGCATTCCTCCAACTCCCGGTTAAGATTCTCCTTTATGTAATAATAATCCGGCTCACCATCCTTGTCGATCCTCATGAAGTTAAGAGCCGGTATCAGAATTGAATTTATATCTGATTTGCGCAGGTAAAGATCAAATAGTGCTGTTGAGATCATCTCACCGCACGCAAGTATATTCTTTTCATCTGCAGTTGTAAAAGCATCGGTCTTGATTCCTGCAATTTGGTTGAAGTGGGTATTTACAACTACGGATGCCAGGTCAGCATAATCTGCATTATCGAAAAGATCGTTTATTACACCGTCATATTTCCCCCTGAGCTCATCAAGGTGATTCCTTGCGGCTTCAATACGACCTGTCTTAATCAATTCAGATATTTCAACGAGTGAGTTTGTTGTGCCGGCCATAGCCGACAAAACCAAAAGCTTGGGTTCGCCGTCACAGACCAGTTTCTTCAGCTCCCTCATCCTTCCGGCACTACCAACAGACGTACCTCCAAATTTCAGTACCTTCATTTCAATTTTCGACTTAACAAGTATGCAAATTTAAATTTTTTAAATCATGAGAAACCTAAGTGTGGTATATTTTTTGACATATATCAATTGTAACCAACAATAGGAGGATAAGTTATGAGAAGGTTAGTTTTGGTCACTATTTTGATTGTAGCCTTAGCCGGTCCGGATCTGTCCGGACAGGACAAAAAGGAGAGAGTAAAGAGCGATACCCTGGAGATGAAAAGAGACTCTATTGAATATGAACTGATCATATTTGATACCGGTTTTGATACATGGCTCGCTATGAAGCCCTCAAAAAATTTCTACTCTAATGAGTATTACAGGCAGAAAAACATACAATATGTACGCGAGTGGAATAACAGATTCATGAATCCGCGCAGATATGGAAGTATTTATGAAAACTATATCGACTTCGATCCGATGATCGACTATGGTAAAGACCTTAACTACAAGCTATATTATTACTTCCGGTACTTCGAGCAGATGAACGGGGTCAAACTGATTCCTGGCAGAAGATGATTTAAATCAATTTTGACTGTTTTTGAGAATTTTATTCTCTTGTTTTGAAAAAATTTCTACTTTTGCACCCGCTGTGGATTTAAATCAGCAGCAGGTTCTTTTAAAAAGCCCTTAGCCCTGCGCCTTTAGCTCTGTGCCCCGTGCCCTGAGCTTCGTGCCTTAAGCTTTGAGCTTCTAAATTGCCCAGATGGCGAAATTGGTAGACGCGCTAGTTTCAGGGACTAGTGTCAGCAATGATGTGCAGGTTCGAGTCCTGTTCTGGGCACAAGAATGGCGCAGAGCGCAGAGCAGAAGAATTACTACTCTGAGCAACGGGCCCTGAGCCCTGAGCCAGATACCGCCCAGGTGGTGAAATTGGTAGACACGCCAGCTTGAGGGGCTGGTGCCGGTTACGGTGTGCAAGTTCGAGTCTTGTCCTGGGCACCTGTAAAATAGAAAGGCGCTGATTTTCAGCGCCTTTCTTTATATAGATATCAGTTTGTCTATTTCACCGGCTGCATCAGCTTGTAAACCGGAAATTCCACCGGCTTTGTTTCTACACCCCTGGGTACAAGATAATCATCGAAATAGTTCCAGTAAAGCAATCCATCATCCGACTGGGGCTCGAGCATATAGAGAATGAGCCATGCAAGAGGCTGTCTCATATCAACAAAATAACTGCCGGCAGGAATGTTAACCTGCTTGCGTCCGAACGTTCCTTCAACCGTTACCGTACGATGATTCCCGTATGAGGCTCTTGTAGACTGGGTAAACTTACTGATGGTAAAAACAGAGGCATTAATTCTCTCCCTCCTGCCTGTCACCGAAACCTCTATTCCGTGCTCTGCAAGCTTTTCAGCAACACTCTTTAGTTCAGAGGGAAAATAATATCCATAAGGAACATCGGTTAGAATTCCGGGCTCAAAATGATTCATATGTATCACATTGTCAACCCAGTGAAGTCGTCCTGTAGGCTTCGTCCTTGTCCTGCCGCTCTCATCCCTGTAGCTTTCAGTCTCACGGGTAAGAAGGCTTATTGGTTCAGGTTCAGCTGCCATGGCGAATGATACTCCCCGGGTCAGTGAACCATCATTTTCAGAGATGACCTCTATCGTTTCACTGTCAGCCCTCTTTACTATCTCCATCATCTCGCGTCCAAACTCATTGGTATATTCGAGTACAGAGACAAGAAATACATAATTGCTCAGTATTCTCTTTTCAAACTTCATATGGGCAAAAGTCTCGCTCAGTATGGCCATCCTGTTCCTCAAACCCATATAGTTGACCAGATATCTTGGAAGATGTGAATATGTGACAAAGGAAGGCTGCTCCTGACCAGGTCTGACCCTGAGATAGCCATGATAGAAAAAGGGCATGCCCGAACGGTTCAGTACCTCAGTTGTAATTTCCGGAAGCATTTTGTCAGTCAGATATTGAGTCACTGATGCCATACCTGCCGACTGAAAGGGAGGTGCATATGTAAGATCATAGCCATGCCACGAACCGTTGTCTGTGTGAAGGTCTACCAGCAACACAGGATCCCACTTAATTATTATCTCACTTAACAGAGCCTTCATTTCCAGCGCCTCTGCCTTAATCCCTTCACGGTTCAGATCATAACCCTCGCCTGAGGTCCTAACTCCGGTAAGAAGCGGACTACCCTGCTGCGATGGCCTGCTGGTGGCGCTAAGCTTGTCGTTGCCATCGGGATTGTAATTAGGGCAGAATATCAGTATCTGATCATCGAGCAGGTCTGTTTTTGTACCGAAGCATATCTCACGGATAAGCTGTATTGATGCCTCCTTGCCCTCCACTTCTCCGGCATGAATATTACCCTGAATATATATCACCGGTTTGCCCGATGCCTTAGCCTCTTCAGGGGTTAACACGGCGGGTTTTGCCAGAATTAACATAACAAGATCATTGCCATCAGTTGTTGTACCGAATCTCCTGACCGTAGCCAGATCGCTCATACTTCCGACAGCTTCACAGAATGCTACGACCTCAGCACTCAGAGTCGTCTCGGAAAAATTTGTTTTCTCTGCTCTGGAGAATAGTATATCAGGTATTGAAAAGCTCTGAGCAGAAACACTAAGTGCAGCAAACGCCAACATCAGGGTGCCGCAAAAACGAAAAAGGTCCTTTTTCATGGATTGATAGATTAAATTCATCCAAAAATAGACCTTTTCGCGCTTATAAATAATATTTTACAACATAGGACGGCAGCCTCCCAAATAATCCTGCATTGAGTTACCCCTACCTGTCAGGGTTAACGATAACGACTTTTCTTTCGCGACGCACAGATGAACCTTCTCCCTTGCCTCCGACATAGTCAACCCATGCGGTAAAGCGATTTATCTGATTTGGAAGAAGAGACTGGGTTATGATCGACTCATAAATATAATCGGGTTCGTCCCTGAAAGCATAGTTATTATGATTGGTCTCAAGAATATCAAGAAAATATGGTTTTGGATCGAGGTGGGTAATTACTACTTTTCCGGCACTATTGGTAATACCCTCCACAAGGGCATTGGTCTCGTTATCCCAGTCATTCAATGTTGGATAGAGTAGTACGCTGGCTCCCCCAACGGGATATTTATCGAAATATTCAAGTACCGTAACTTCCAGGGTGGTCGGATAGTTCACGGTTATTGTCTGGTAGGCGTAGTTGGTATTACCCCTCTTGGAAATGGCCGCCAGCATTACCTGAAAGGTGCCGGTTGAACTGTAAGCGTAAACAGGATTCTCAGCTGTGGACCTGTTACCGTCACCAAAGTCCCACTCATACCGGTAAGCATTGTATGAACCGTTGATGAAGGCAATCTCCTCACCTGTCAGAACATCAACCTTGTCGGTATAGAAATATGCATCCGGCTCAATTTCACATGAAACCATTGCCAGAGCAATAACTACCATCGTGTAAAGTATCTTTTTCATCCGTTTAAAATTTTATTGTCCGTTTAATAATTCAGGGTTTGTAATTTTCTTCGGCAATCCAAATTATGTGCCAATAGCGTGCTCTGAACAATCTATTTTTCAGTGTTGCCTGATAATAGCCTTATATGCGGGGGCAATAAAAATATTCACTATCTTTGCAGTCGATTTTTTTTGATATGGAAATGATACGTATAACCTTCCCTGACGGGTCGGTGAGAGAATATAAAAAGGGAATAAGCGGACTTGAGATCGCTGAACAGATAAGTCCGAGGCTGGCAAAGGAGGTACTATCTGTAACCTTCAACGGAGAGTTACTGGATGCTACGCGGCCGCTTGAAAGCGATGGTTCCATTTTGTTACACAAGTGGAATGACGATGAGGGTAAGCACGCCTTCTGGCACTCTTCGGCACATTTGCTCGCCGAGGCACTCGAGTCGCTCTATCCGGGAACCAGGTTTGGCATAGGACCTGCTATTGAAAACGGATTCTACTATGATGTTGATCCTGGTAATGAGAGGGTACTCACCGATGCTGACCTGCCGGTTATAGAGGCAAAAATGAAGGAACTGGCATCCAACAACAGCTCATATATCAGGGAAGAGATATCAAAAGACAAGGCCCTTGCACTGTTCGGTGAGAAGGGTGACGAATACAAGACCGAGCTTATATCAGAACTCGAAGAGGGAACCATTAGTCTCTATTCTCATGGTAATTTCACTGATCTCTGCCGTGGTCCTCATCTTCCTTCTACCGAACCGATAAAGGCCATCAAGGTGCTCAGCCTTGCCGGTGCCTACTGGCGTGGTGATGAGAAGCGCAAGATGCTTACAAGGGTATATGGCATCACCTTCCCGAAGCAGAAGATGCTGGAGGAATATATGGTATTCCTTGAAGAGGCAAAGAAGAGAGACCACAGAAGAATAGGTAAAGAGCTTGAGTTATTTGCCTTTTCTCCAAAAGTGGGCATGGGCCTCCCCCTGTGGCTTCCAAGGGGAGCCGAACTGAGGATGCAGCTTATCGGATTTATGACAAAAGTACTGAAGCAAAGAGGTTATAAGATGGTAGCCTCACCCCATATCGGAAACGTAAACCTCTACAAGACATCGGGGCATTATGAAAAGTACGGGGCAGATTCATTCAGGCCGATGACAACACCCCAGGAGGGTGAGGAGTTTATGCTTAAGCCCATGAACTGCCCGCATCACTGCGAGATATATAATGCGACGGTACACTCCTACAAGGACCTTCCGCTGAGGTTGGCTGAATTTGGTACAGTTTACAGGTATGAGCAGAGCGGAGAACTGCACGGACTTACAAGGGTACGCAGTTTTACCCAGGATGATGCCCACCATTTCTGCCGTCCCGACCAGCTTAAGGAGGAATTCAAGAGTATAATAGAACTGGTACAGTATATTTTCAAGGCTCTTAATTTCGCAGAGTTCACTGCCCAGATATCACTTCGCGATCCAGAAAACAAGGATAAATACATTGGTACCGACGAAAACTGGGATAAGGCTGAAAAGGCGATAATTGAAGCAGCCGGTGAAATGGATCTCAAAACCACAATAGTAATTGGTGAGGCAGCATTTTATGGTCCGAAACTGGACTTTATGGTACGCGATGCAATCGGAAGGAAATGGCAGTTGGGAACCATACAGGTGGATTATAACCTTCCTGAAAGGTTCGAGCTTTACTATAACGGAGCCGATAATAGCAAGCATCAGCCTGTTATGATTCACAGGGCGATTTTCGGGTCTATGGAGAGGTTTGTAGCGGTACTGATAGAGAACACCGCCGGAAAATTTCCCCTTTGGCTTGCTCCTGAGCAGGTTGTGATACTGCCAATAAGTGAAAAATTCAATGAATATTCCAAAAATGTTTTGAATGTTCTGAATAATTCCGATATTCGCACCTTAATTGACGACCGTAACGAAAAGATAGGTAAAAAGATCAGGGATAATGAGTTAAAGAGGATTCCATATCTCCTGATAGTAGGCGAAAAAGAGGCAGAAAGTGCTACGGTCTCTGTCAGAAAGCAGGGCGAAGGTGATAAGGGGGTAATGGCAACCGATGAGTTTGTCTCCTTTATTGCTGCCGAAATTGAGAAGGAATTGAGTAATTAAGATATTTAGTAACCAAAGAAAGGAGGAACGAACCATAGCTGACTTCAGATTTAACCGTCATGGAAGACACCAGCCACAAAAACAGGCACTGCACAAAATCAATAACCGCATTCTTGCGAAGGTTGTCAGAGTGGTTGGCGAAGGTATAGAACAACAGGTAATGAGCATTCAGGATGCTCTGAGGCTTGCAGATGAGATGGAGCTTGACCTTGTTGAAATCTCCCCGAATGCCGATCCGCCGGTTTGTAAGATTGTAGACTATCAGAAGTTTCTTTACCAGTTGAAGAAGAAACAGAAGGAGATGAAGGCCAAAGCCACAAAAATTGTGGTTAAGGAGATTAGATTTGGCCCCAACACAGATGATCACGATTATAATTTTAAACTTAAGCATGCCATTAAATTCCTTGAAGAAGGATCAAAAGTAAAGGCATATGTTTTCTTCAAGGGAAGATCGATTCTGTTCAAGGAACAGGGCGAAGTTCTGCTTCTCCGTTTTGCGAACGATCTTGAGGAATACGGCAAGGTAGAACAGCTTCCGCGCCTTGAAGGAAAAAGGATGATAATATCGCTGGCGCCTAAAAAGAAGATTTAATTTTCACCATATTTAATTATAACTGATGCCAAAAATGAAAACAAATCCGGGTGCAAAGAAGAGGTTTACTCTTACCGGAACAGGGAAGATTAAGCGCAAACATGCGTTTAAGAGCCATATACTCACCAAGAAGGCAACGAAACGTAAGAGAAACCTTACATACTTCGGTGAGGTACACAAGGCTGATGAAAAAAACATCAAGCTTCTGTTGGGCCTTAAATAGATATTTGTCTTGATCGAGTAAAGAAAAAACGATTATTAACCGGTTGCGCAGCTTTTAAGCCTCATAAATGAGCGCTGCCATCCAAAAACAGAAAAACAATGCCAAGATCAGTAAACTCAGTTGCATCGAGGGCCAGAAGAAAGAAGCTCCTCAAGCAGACCAAAGGTAACTTCGGCTCCAGAAAAAATGTCTGGACAGTAGCGAAGAATACCCTGGAAAAAGGATTAGGCTATGCCTACCGTGACAGAAAAAAGAAAAAGGGAGAATTCAGAGCCCTGTGGATACAAAGAATAAACGCCGGTGTGCGGCAGTACGACATGAGTTACTCAGAGTTCATGGGTAAGATACAGAAGAAAGGTATCGCCCTTAACCGGAAGACACTTGCCGACCTTGCAATGAATCATCCTGAAGCTTTCAGGGCTGTCGTCGACAAGGTAAAGGAATAGAATAATATCATAGATAAAATATAAAGAGGCTGTCCCAAAAAGACAGCCTCTCTTTTTTTATGCCTTATATGCTCTTATAACTATCTCGCCTTCATAAACATTCTATTGAACCTGATCTTCTTCAACCCACTGGCCTCCTTATTGATCGAGAGCCAGATATACTTCGGAGTGCCTATCACATGGTCTTCCGGAACAAAACCCCAGTAGCGGGAATCGGCACTGTTATGCCTGTTGTCTCCCATCATCCAGTAGTAATCCATTTTAAAGGTATAGCTGTCGGCCGGTTCTCCGTTGATGTATACCCTGCCGTTTTCCACCCTCAGGTCATTATCTTCGTAAACATCGATAATTCTCTCGTAGAAACAGATATTCGCACTATCGACAGGAACCGTCACACCCCTGGCAGGTATCCACAACGGACCAAAATTGTCCTGGTTCCACCGATACATATCATTGTGCGGAAAAATATAGGGTTCATACTCTCCTGCCCTTGAAATTCTTGGTGTAACATCTGTAACGTTGGCAAATGAACGTAAAGCCTGAGCATTTTCATCAGTCAGGGGAAGCATATATACACTTCCGACCATCTGCTGGTCTGAACGGTAAATATTCATACGCTCAAGGGCCCTTGGATTTATCCTTGTGCCATTCGTACTGACAATATATGTCAACTGCTGAGTGGGTTTTTCATCAGCCTTTATTCCATTAATATATAATGCGGCGTCTCTGATCTGAATGGTATCACCGGGCAGCCCGACACATCTCTTAACATAGTTATCACGCCTGTCAACCGGTCTGTAGATTATTGAATACCTGCGCCATACATCTTTTCTGGCCATCTCCTTCAACAACTCATCACTCACCGGAGCCACTCCTGTTATAGTATTGTTTGCCTTTAGAAACCGGGCGGTCTCTCTTACTATCTCATAGTAACTTGTTGCCTGGTTTTCGATAACAACGGTATCACCTTCAGGGAAGTTGAATACCACCGGGTCAAACCTCTCAACACTTCTGAAACCCTTTAATCTTTTGTAGGGCCTCTGTATAAGGTTTGACCATGATTTGCCTCCTGTCAGCGGCATTGTGTGCTGCGTGAAAGGAAATGCAACCGGGGTATTGGGCAGCCTCGGACCGTAAGCTACCTTGCTGACGAAGAGATGATCGCCTATCAGCAGGGACTTCTCCATCGAACCTGTTGGAATACGATAATTCTGAAAAAGAAAAATATTAATGATGGTAACTGCAATTACAGCGAAGATCAGAGCATCGAGCCACTCGATTACAACATGGTTTTCACCTTCCCGCTTCTTCCAGAAAGCCCAGTTAACCTTTTCAGTTACATATATGTCGAAAATGACAGCCAGACCTGCCAGCCACCAGAAATTGCCAAGCCAGATAACCCAGAGGATGTAGATTATTGCAGCTATTGCGAATTTAAAATACTTATTATTAAGTATATGCATCATTGTCGATTTTAATAATTGAAGGTACAAAGTAACTATTAATTGTCGTAAACAGAAACTTCTTTATTGTTGTAAAGGTTTTTTTCCGGCAAAAAACATATTATATAATATATAACTGTCTGAATGTTTAGACCTCAATAATGCCTATCTTTCGGTTCTGAAATCAAATCTGTTTTATCCATGAAAAAAATTGTTCTTCCACTGATGGTATTGATTATGGTCGCAATGAACTCATGCTCAGAGTCGCAGAAAGCCGACATGGTAATCCTTAACGGTAAAGTACTAACTATAGATGAGAATAAGCCATATGCAGAAGCTGTTGCAATAAAAGGGGAATATATAATTGCTGTGGGAACCGGAAAATCTGTCTCAAAGTATATTGAGGAAGGTGTCACTGAAGTGATTGACGCCGCCGGTAAGCTTGTAATTCCCGGATTCAATGATGCTCATGCCCACTTTGGCCCTGTCAATCCAGACTATGTGGAACTAAGGTATATCACTGACCCTGCCATAATAACGGAGAAAGTAAAGGAGCAGGTTGCAAAATCGAAGCCTGGCGAACTTATACGCGGTGGCCACTGGGAACATGAAATGTTCACTACAAGAGAGTGGCCCACGAAGGAACTCATAGATGCAGTTTCACCTGATAATCCGGTGGCCCTGAGTCGTACCGACGGACATAGTGTGCTGGTTAACAGCTACGTTATCAGGAATTCAGGTATAACCAAAGATACACCCGATCCATTCGGAGGAGAGATAATGCGTGATCCGGTGACGGGTGAACCAAACGGTATCTTCAAGGAAACGGCAAAGGGCCTCCTGAAATATGGTGCTGTGCGTATCGAGCGTACTCCTGAGGAAGAGGCTGAAAGAACACGCGAGGGCTATCTTCTCGCGCTTAAGGAGGCCAGAGAGCTCGGTGTCACAAGTATACAGATACCGGGGTCTGCCAACTGGGATATGTACGATCAGCTTATGGAGAACGGCGCACTGACATCCAGAATTGATATTGGAGCCGTACTTACTCACAACGTAGATAGATTGTTGCGCTACAAAGAGCTTGCTGAGGAATATCCTGCCGAAGGAAACTGGATCCGCTTCGGATACCTCAAGGATTTCATGGATGGAACACTTGGTTCCACCACAGCTATGTTCTTTGAACCCTATAGCGACGAGCCGGACAAGGACGGGCTTGCCATGGTGACCTACGAGGAGATGGAAAAAAGGATACTGACGGCAGATTCGATGGGATTTCAGATTGGAATACATGCGATTGGACCGAAGGCAAATAACTGGATACTTAATATGTGTGAGGCGGCAATGGAGAAGAACGGGCAACGCGATAGCCGGCACAGACTCGAACATGCTCAGATACTGATTGAGAGTGATATACCTCGTTTCGCTGAACTGGGAGTGATACCATCAATGCAGCCAACACACTGTATTACTGATAAGCGATTTATTGTCAAGAGAATAGGCGAAGAGAGAAGCAGATGGTCGTACACATGGAGAAGCCTTCTCGACGCCGGTGCCATGCTGGCCTTCGGCACCGACTACAGCGTTGAACCGCTGAACCCGATGGAAGGTCTATACGCTGCGGTTACCCGGAAAGACAGGATGGGAGAAGAGGGCGATGGCTGGATTCCTGAGGAGAAACTGACGATGGAAGAGGCAATAAAGTATTATACCCTGGGAGCCTCATACTCTCAATTCATGGAGGAGAGAAAAGGGATGCTAAAGCAGGGATATCTTGCCGATATAGTTATTACCGACAGGGATCTGCTTACAATCCCGGAAGATGAAATCATGAAGACAAAGGTGGTTTATACAATAACCGGAGGTAAAGTCGTCCATAAGTTGGAGCGCTGAAGCCCTGTGCCATTTTAATACCTGTCTTCCGCATCGGTCAGAGACATTAGAATGCTCATGGCCTCCTCACGGTTGCTTCCGCAGAACAGAGTCTCTGCCCTGAATGCAATACATACCCCGGGGCGTTCAGGCTTACCAAAGAGAGCGCATCTGTAGTCATCAGTAAGATGAATACACCTTACCCCTGCCGGCTTCCCGTTCACCATACCGGGTAGTGGCGACGAAATCGACAGTGCTATGCAACAGGCACCGCAGCCCGGCCTGCATTCAATATATTCAGAACTATCCAATCAACATTTGTAATAATGTGTGGAAAAATAGAAAAATATATTCAAATGCCAACTAATATCACTGCCATATTAAAACTAATTATTGTTGACAACCAACCTTTTTTAAGAGATCATTGGCTATTTTTGCAGATAACTCTTTTTGGTTATGAGGATTGATATAATAACTATTCTTCCGGAACTTCTTGATGGCCCGTTGAACCACTCAATTATTAAAAGGGCAAGGGATAAGGGGCTGGTGGACATAAACCTGGTCCAGTTGCGTGACTTCACCGATGACAAACACCGTACAGTTGATGATTACCCCTTTGGTGGCGGCGCCGGTATGGTAATGAAGATTGAACCCGTTTTCAGGGCTCTGGAACACCTGAAGCGCCAGAGAGATTATGATGAGATAATTTATACATCTCCCGATGGAGAACCCTTTACGCAAAAATTAGCCAATGAACTGGCTACGCTGAAAAATATTGTCATTCTTGCGGGCCACTATAAGGGCATAGACCACAGAATACGGGAAAACCTTGTTACCAGGGAGATATCAATAGGTGACTATGTGCTTTCAGGAGGAGAATTGCCTGCTGCCGTTATTACAGATGCCGTCGTCAGGCTGCTTCCCGGAGCAATTTCAGATGAGCAATCGGCTCTCTTTGACTCCTTTCAGGATGACCTCCTCTCCCCTCCCGTATATACCAGACCTGCTGATTTCAGGGGCTGGAAAGTCCCGGATATTCTACTGTCAGGCAATGCGCCAGAAATAGATAAGTGGCGCCATGAACAGTCAGTAGAACGCACAAAACGGCTAAGACCATCTCTCCTTGATGAGAACCAATAACAAGGATACAGGGTGAAGGGTACAGGGTGCAGGGTGCCGGAAGCCAGAAACGGAATACCGGACACCGGACACCGGACACCAGACACCAGACACCGGACACCGAATACCGGACACCGGACACCGAATACCGGACACCGGACACCATATAACCATATGACTTATCTCCTTTGAAAAATCAAAAAGCTTTCGTAAGATTGTGGGTTTAAAAACCACAATAGTAAATTATTAAAAATCAATCTGATGAAAACACAGGATTATATCGACCGCGAAGACAAGTACGGAGCACACAATTATCATCCCCTGCCGGTGGTGCTCGAAAAAGGAGAAGGTCCCTATGTCTGGGATGTGGAAGGCAAGAGATATTTTGATTTCCTTTCAGCCTATTCAGCTGTAAACCAAGGACATTGTCATCCAAAGATCATTCAGGCACTGATCGATCAGGCCAGGAAGCTCACCCTGACTTCACGGGCATTCTATAATTCTGTACTGGGAGAATACGAAGAGTATATAACCAAATATTTTGGGTATGACAAGGTGTTGCCGATGAATACGGGAGCCGAAGCAGACGAGACAGCAATTAAACTCTGCCGCAAATGGGCTTACCTGAAGAAGGGAATCAGGGAGAATCAGGCCAAGATAATCGTATGCGAAGGTAACTTCCACGGCAGGACCATAACAATCGTATCCATGTCAACTGATCCGGACGCCAGGAAAGATTATGGTCCCTTTACTCCCGGCTTTATTACCATTCCTTACAATGACCTGAACGCACTGGAAAAGGCATTGCAGGATCCCGATGTTGCAGGCTTCCTGGTTGAACCTATACAGGGAGAAGCCGGAGTTTTTGTGCCTGATGAAGGTTACCTGAAGAAAGCTTATGATATGTGCAAGGCTAAGAATGTGCTTTTCATCGCCGATGAGGTGCAGACCGGCATAGCACGTACAGGAAAGCTTATCGCCTGCGAACACGAGGGAGTAAGACCAGATATTCTCATACTTGGCAAAGCTCTTTCCGGTGGTGTATTTCCCGTATCAGTTGCTCTTGCCGATGATGAAATAATGCTCTGCATAAAGCCGGGCGAACACGGCTCAACCTTTGGTGGTAATCCGATAGCCGGAAAAGTAGCAATCGCAGCTCTTGAAGTTGTAAGAGATGAGAAACTGGCGGAAAAATCTGAAAGACTTGGCAAGATTTTCAGGGAGGAATTCAGGAGCATTAAGTCGGATATGATTGAACTGGTACGCGGCAAAGGTTTGCTTAACGCAGTTGTAATAAGGCCTAAAGGCGGTAAAACAGCATGGGATGTTTGCGTAGCCATGAAGGACAACGGAGTACTTGCAAAACCAACACATGGTCATATTATAAGGTTTGCACCTCCTCTCGTCATAACTGAGGAGCAATTACGTGAGGCAATGAACCTTATAAAGGAAACGTTCAGGCAATTCGAATAACACGATTTTTCCCTTTTATTGCTGTAACATTTACAATTTTTTACGTTTGTCTGCTTTAACAATTATATCTTTACAACAGACTGTAAGAACTGGTATGTAACAAACTTGAAAATTTTACGCATTAATTTTCGCTAATATGAAAATGATGAGAATTTTCTTGTGAAAGCATGTAACGAGCGGTTCAGGAACGTATGAAGAGATATATAATTATACTTTTGGCAGCAGGTCTGTTGGCAGCCTGTTCGCGTGGTAATCCCGAAATAACATCAGAGGAACTCTATTCACATATCGCCTATCTGGCTTCAGACAGGCTGGCAGGCAGAATGACAGGTACTGAAGGTGACAGCCTGGCTGCAGTGTATATCCGGAACGAGCTTCTTTCTTACGGTCTTGCTCCATTCACTGATGATGGATTTCAAAGGTTCAGGGTAACCAGCAGCCTTTCAGCCGGAGATGGCAATCTCATGATCATTGATGGAGTGGAGATGACAGAGGGCTCAGATTTTACTCCATCCTCAGTTACAGAAAACGCAGAAATTGAAGCATCAGTTGCTTTTGCCGGTTACGGTCTGAGAATAGATACTGATACTCTTAAATGGGATGATTATGCCGGACTGGAGGTAGCAGGTAAATGGGTTATGGTTCTCAGGGCCGAACCGGAAATTAACGGCAGTGGTGCAGGATTTGCCGCGGTTAGCAGTGACAGAAACAAGGCAATGATAGCCAAAGATATGGGCGCAGCGGGCGTCTTGCTGGTATCGGGTATAAAATATGACCCTGAAGATGAGTTCGAGCCTCTAAGCAGAGCAGACTACCCGGTTGGGATTCCGGTAATAAGAATAAAACGTGAAATAGCCACCCTTTTACTCTCTGAAACAGGTGCTTCTATTGAGGAGAAGGAAGATATAATCGACAGACTCCAAAAGCCTGCCGGGATAAACACCGGGAAAACCGTCAGGGCTGTCACAGAGGTTAAGAGAGAGACAGCCGGAACCAGAAATGTTGTAATGGTGTTGCCGGGAAACGACCCTGTACTCAAGGATGAATTCCTTGTACTTGGCGCCCATTATGACCACCTGGGATATGGAGGAGAGGGCTCTTCCAGCAGGATCCCCGACACTGTGGCGGTACATTATGGCGCAGATGATAATGCTTCAGGTATAGCCCTGATGCTGGAACTTGCAGAAAAGTTTGCCTCTGAGCCTCAGACCAATGCACGCAGCATTGTTTTCATTGCATTCTCTGCAGAAGAGATGGGCTTGCTTGGAGCCAGACATTTTATCGATAATATACCTGTCAGTCCCGCTTCAGTCAATGCCATGATAAACCTTGACATGATCGGCAGGCTTAAAGAATCACGGGTACTGCAGGTTGGCGGTGCCGGAACAGCTGCCGGAATGAGGGAACTGCTTACAAAATTTAATGATACTACCAGTCTGAAACTGGCGCTTTCAGACGAAGGATACGGACCTTCAGACCACTCAATTTTTTATGGCGCTGATATACCTGTAATATTTGTTTCCACAGGACCGCATCTTGACTATCATACACCATTAGACACAAAAGACCGTATTAACTACGATGGAATGACAGCAATTGCTGATTTTATTTACAGTGTCGCTGATAATCTTGCAGGGACTTCGGAAAAGCTGACATTCATGGAAGCGGGCCCCAGGCATGGCGGCAATCATGGTAACCGTCGCGGAGGTATTACACTGGGAATAATGCCTGATTTTTCCGGAATTATCAAAGACGGACTCAGGGCCGATTTCGTTACTCCGGGAAGACCTGCTGCACTTGGAGGAATGCAGAGGGGAGATATTATTAAATCTGTTAACGGGAAACCGGTTAACAATATCGAGGATTACATGTACAGGCTGAATCAGTTAAAACAAGGAGAAACAATTACGGTCGAAATACTAAGAGGAGAAGAAAAAGAGTTATTAATTATACAGCTATAATCAACCCGGAAAGATTTTTTTTATGAAGAAGGCTATTTTATGGACAGTTGCAGTAATTATCACCTTGTCTGCAGCAATATTTCAAAGACAGACAGGCCCGACATACCCTAAGAGAATAGATGTGTCGGTAAACGGGGAGACATATGGCATCAAGCTTGTAAGAAGCCTGGGACTCGATGAACGGCCGGTTGTAAGAATGGCAATAAATGACGAGAGTGTGTCTGCACGTCTGTTCTACAAGCGCTTCAAAACCGAAGATGATTACACCTCTGTCGACTTTACATACAGGGTTATCCCTATCCGCTCATTTGTGATGAACAAAATATTCAGGATGGATGAGATGAAGGGACTATTTGCTTCCGTACCCCGGCAACCACCTGCAGGCAAATTGCAATATTACATCGAAATAACCGATGAGGCCGGTACCCAGATACTGTTCAAAGATGATCCGGTAGTAATAAGGTTTAAGGATGCTGTTCCCGGATGGATTCTTACTCCTCATATAATACTGATGTTTTTTGCAATGCTTCTTTCTACCCTTGCAGGCCTTTTTGCAATTGCAGGGTATGAATCACAGCGAAAATTTGGTATAATAACACTGTTAATGCTGTTTGCAGGAGGAATGATACTGGGCCCCTTAGTGCAATACCACGCATTTGGTGAATTCTGGACAGGTATACCTTTCGGCTGGGATCTGACCGATAACAAAACACTGGTGGCAGTACTCTTCTGGATTCTGGCAGTGGCAATGAACTGGCGCAGGCAAAGACCTGCTTACACAATCGTCGCCGCTGTGGTACTGTTGCTTATTTACTCCATTCCTCACAGTATGTTTGGCTCGGAACTCGATTTTTCAACAGGAGAGATAAAGCAGGGAATGATTATGAATACTTTTTTTTGATGAAATTTTTTTAAAAACTGATGCAGCATTAAACCACAGCCCGCGTCCTTAGTATGGAAAACTGATAAACTGTGGGTGCAGCATTACAAATAAAGACTTTAAGTCGGACTAGTATGGTTAATGTTGAAGCGGCTTATAAAAATATACACCAGGATTTAATTGATGGGTGTATCGCCGGCGACCAGAAATCACAGTTTCAGGTTTACAAGTTGTACTTTAAGGCTATGTACAACGCGAGTCTGAGAATCGTGAATGACAGCATGGAGGCTGAAGATATAATGCAGGAGGCCTTCCTGTCGGCATTTGAAAAAATTGGAACCTACTCGGGAACCGTTAGCTTCGGAGCCTGGCTGAAAAGGATTGTTATCAACAAATCACTGGATGCTCTGAATAAACGAAAAATGGTCTTTGAGGATATTGAGAAACAGGCAAACCTTTCCGATGACAGTCCTGATGACATCGAATCAAAACAGAATTTCGAAAGCAGGCTGGAAAAGGTCAGGGAAGCGATTGAAAGACTGCCTGACGGATACAGGGTAATACTGAACCTCTATCTGATTGAAGGGTACGACCATGATGAAATAGGCGAAATATTAAATATAACCAGCAGCACGTCAAGGTCACAACTCTCGAGGGCAAAGCAAAAACTGGTAGCCGAAATGAAAGAATAACGAAAAACTTACTGCCATGAGCAATATAGAAGATATAATAAGAGAAAACAGGGGCTTCTTCGGTGATGCCGAACCTTCAGAGGGGCACTTTGAAAGGTTCAGGAGCAAACTGCAGGCAAAGTTCACCGTCAGAAAAAAGATCAATATTGGTCCATACCTTCTGAAGGCAGCTGTCGTTACATTGCTGGTAACTCTCTCATCTCTGTATACCTGGGAACACTTTATCAGGCCCGAAAGAAGCACTATGACACTCAGTCAGGTATCACCACAGTACAGAGAGGTTGAAACATACTACGTACAGCAGGTAAACATGCTTGAAGGTGAAATTCTTGACATAGCAGCTATTACAAGCGAAGAACAGAAAAAGATGCTTGATGAAGAGATGCAGAACATGGATGCCACTTTCAAGGAATTGCAGAAGGAACTCAAGGCAAACCCCAACGATGAAAGAATAATCAATGCCATGATCGAGCATTATCAGACCAGGATAGAAGTAATGTCATATATTCTAAGCCAGCTCAAGCAGGTAAAAAGTGAAACACACCAAATGAATCAGGAAGATGAAAAGGTCATTATATAAATTGGTACTGGCAGCAGTGTTAATGAACATTGCAGCCGCAGCTACGACAGCTCAGGAAGTAAACAAAAAATACAGCAAGGTATTCTCAGTAGATCCTGCCACAGCTGTTGTAATCTCAAACCGTTATGGTGATGTAACTGTCGAAAACTGGGACAAAAACGAAGTCTCAATCGATGTGGTAGTTACAGCCGAAATGTCAACACCCGACAGATCAGAAAGAGTTCTGGAAATGATCAATGTTGAATTCATGGAAAATGACACAGCAGTCGGAGCGACAACAATAATCGACAGCAGGTTTTCCAGCATTACAAGGGGTTCAGGAACCAATAGGTTTAAAATTGACTATACCATCAGGATGCCCGGAAAAAACAACCTGAATATCGCTAACAGGTATGGCAATATTAAAATTGATGAACATCCCGGATGGGTCAATATTGACCTTCGATATGGAAATCTTGTCGCCCTCAGGCTGACACGTGGAAACGTGAAACCCATAAATTGCATCGCAATCTCTTATGGAAAGGCTACATTGGATGAAGCAAACTGGCTTTCGGTCATCACAAGATATACCACTGACTTAAGCATCAGGAAGGTGCAGGCAATGATGCTCGACAGCAGATACTCAAAGATTATTATTGATGAAGCAGGATCGCTGGTGGCCGATTCAAAATATGATAATATCTCTGTAAAGAACATCAATAACTTCGTGGCCGAAGCCGCCTACACTTCCATGAAGCTCGGAACTCTCAGCAGCTCATTGAATCTTGCAGCAAAATACGGCTCTTTTGAAGCAGCTACCGTTCCGCCCGGATTCGAAAGACTGACAGTTGATGCCTCATATTGCGGAATCACCCTGGGAATAGACAAAAATGCCGCTTACAAACTGGAAGCAAAAGTTAACTATGGAAGTATCTCCTATTGCGAGGATTGTATCGATATCCAGCGCAGGATAGTTGAAAGCACCTCCAGAGAGATTGTTGGCATCGCACAACCCGATAAAAGCCCGTCTGCCACAGTAACCATTAAATCATCCTACGCCTCCGTAAGGCTCAGATAACAATAATTAGTTCAATATTAACCGGGAGGGAGCATTATTACAATGTTCCCTCTTCTGTTTTTACTGAGCCAATGCAGCAAAACATCTATAACAGTGTCTTTATAATGAGTTAATACCTTTATAATAATTATTAATTAACCGTACATCCCGGAGCCATGAAAAAATTTGTACTCATCTCAATTATCTTAACATTAGCTAATGCACACTCTTTTTCCTGTCCGGAAACAACAGATTGTGTCATCATCAAAAGTTTTAAGGCTGGTGAGAAGACAGAATTAAACATCGAAAACAGGTACGGCACAATTAGCATAGTCAATTCCCCGGTTGATTCAGTAATCATATGCGGTACAATGCTGATAGACCACACAAACCCTCAGACCGCAGAGAAAAGCCTGAGCCTTATCAATATGGAAATAAACTCCACCGGAAACAATATCAATGTCAAAACAAGTTTTGACGACCGGTTCTTCACATCTTCATTCTCCTCAGGAAGAAAAAGTTTCAATGTCAATTACATTATCAAGGTCCCCTCATTTATAAATCTCAATATTGAAAATTCATTCGGAGATGTAATACTCGAAGATATCTCCGGCTTTGTGAACATATCGCTTAATCACGGTAACCTTAGTGCCGGCAGGTTGCTCAGAGATAACGTAAAACCGTTAAACAGCATTATACTAAATCATTCCAGGGCAAAAATATCTGATGCAGGCTGGCTTATTATTGAATCTTACCACTCTCCGTCTGTTGAAATATCAAACTGTCAGGCCTTGTCCGTTATATCCGAGTTTTCGGGCATAAATATCGGTAGTGTCAACTCTTTAGTCTTTAGTTCAAAATCTGATGTCTATACAATAGATAAAGTAACCAATTGCGTCTCTGAAGTATGGCTGACAAGAGTGAAGATATCAGAAATATCAGATATACTGCGGACAACCGCTAATATTTCGACTTTCAGAATCGATAAGCTTCTCAATGATTTTACCGAAATCAATCTTATCGGCCACAACTCAGCATTTACATTCGTTTGTGACGGATCGAACTCATTTATGTTATCGGCTAAGGCTGAGAGTGCAGTTATTGATCTGCCAGAAGCCTACCGGGGGAATATCACCAGGCAATCAGAATCACCTGTCAGTTTCAAACTCTCAGGACTGTTTGGAAACGACCAAAACACTAAATCGAAGGTAAATGCCGTGATCAGCCAGGGTAAACTCGAATTTCTGACATTGTCAGGAAAAAGATAAGTGGCTGTAAACCTGTGTCTCTCATCCCTTGTTTACATTTATTATACTTTTTACCTGCATATGTTGATAGTATTATATCACTATTCATAAATTTGCATTACTAATCAATTAAAACCACCTATGAACAGACTGATTATTCTCATCGTCCTGTCAACCCTGATTCTATCATCATGCCAGACAGAAAAATACAAGGTTTCTGAGAAAAAAGACGGTAATGGATATAGCTTCATTACAGTCTCCAACGACCCTTTCAAAGCAAGGGTCTATACCCTTGACAACGGGCTGACACTATTCCTTTCAAAAAATACCGACCAGCCACGCATTTCCGCACTGATTGGTGTAAAGGCAGGATCCGCATATGAAGATCCAGACGCAACAGGTCTGGCTCACTATCTTGAGCATATGATGTTCAAGGGAACCAGCAAGATAGGCGCAATGAACTGGGAAGCCGAAGAGGCCCTCCTTGACCAGATATCAGACCTCTTTGAGGAATACCGAAACACTAACGATCCTTCAGAAAAGAAGGAAGTATACCGGAAAATTGACAGTCTGAGCTATATAGCAGCGGGACATGTAGCTACAAATGAACTTGATAAGATATATACAGCTCTGGGTGACAATATGCTTAACGCAGGAACCAGCTACGAGTCAACTATCTACATGTGTGAAATCCCAAAAAATGAAATAGAAAAGTGGGCAAAGATTGAATCAGAAAGATTCTCTGATGTGGTCCTCCGGCTTTTTCACACCGAGCTTGAAACCGTGTATGAGGAATTCAACATGTATCAGGATATGGACGGAACCAGGGCAAACGACATGCTGATGCAGATGCTCTTCCCCGAGCATCCCTATGGTCGAAATATCATCGGACTCCCGGAACATCTCAAGAATCCCTCAATGGTTGAAATAAACAGATTCATCGACAATTATTATGTTCCCAACAATATGGCAATCAGCCTTTCAGGCGACTTTGAGTTCGAACCTGTTGCCAAACTTGTCAACGAATATTTCGGAAAGGTCGAGAAATCGCAGGTAATGAAACCCGAAAGACCAGTCGAAACACCTCTGACACAAATCCAGAAAGGAGAAGTTACAGGTCCTGAGGAGGAATTCGTCAGTATTGCATGGAGAATCAGCGGATCAGGATCGAGTGATGAACCCGTGGCAACTGTAATCAGCAGCCTTCTTTTCAACAGACAGGCAGGCCTGATGGATATTAACCTTAACCAGGCACAGAAAGTCAAAAACAGTTCTGCATCTGCTTTCTTTCTGAAAGATTATGGCATTTTTGCACTTGACGGATACCCCAGGCAGGGTCAGAAACTCGAAGAGGTAGAAGAGCTTATACTCAGTCAACTCGAACTTATAAAAACCGGTGATTTTGAAGACTGGATGCTCGAAGCGATAATCAACAATGCAAAACTCAATTACATGAGATCGCTTGAGCGTTCATTCTCAAGAGCATATATGATGATTAACAGTTTCATTTATGAAACACCTTTTGAAGAATACGTCAGCTTCATCGACCGTCTGGGAACAGTCACCAGAGAAGAGGTTATAGAATTTGCAGACGAAATTCTGACCGGAAACTATGCTGTTGTATATAAAAAAGCCGGAGAAAATACCGGTCTCGTTAAGGTTGAAAAACCTGAGATCACTCCGGTGAATATTAACCGCGACCTCGAGTCTGAATTCGCGTCTCAGTTGCTGGCTGAAAAGTCCCCTCCTATCGATCCGGTATTTGTTGATTTTGAGGAAGCTCTTGCAAAAGAAAATATTCGTGAGGGTTTGGATCTATATTATGCTCAGAATGAAATCAATGGACTATTTTCGCTCACATACCTCGCGGAAGTCGGTAAGGATCACAACATAAGACTTCCTGTAGCTTTTGGTTACGGTTCGCTGTTGGGCACCTCAGACATGGAAGCTGAAGAGTTAAAGAAGGAACTATACAGATACGGACTCTCCCTCTCAATGTCATCGGGCGAAAGGATGAGCACAATAACAATTTCAGGCCTCGACGAAAACCTCCCCAAAGCCGTTGAAATCCTTGAAAAAGTTCTGACAGACATTCAACCAGACCAGCAGGTGCTTGATGCCTACATAGGCAAACTGTTGAAAGAGAGGGAAGATAATAAGAAGAATCTCTATGCAATAAGATCTGCTGTCGAGAATTACAGTCTTTTTGGCAGCGATTCGCCCATACTTTTCCAGATACCCGAAAGCGAACTGAAGGAACTCAAAGCTGAAGAGCTGACTGATCTCATTAAGGGAATAACAGGGTATCCGTTAATGATTTCATATTACGGACCTTCAAATAGGCAGGATGTGCAAAATCTGATTGCTGAGAACCATAAAATGCCGGCAGAGCTTAAAGCAGTACCCGACAGGATTACCAGAAAATCTATAATCAACACCAAACCAATAGTTTATGTAGTAGACTTTGATATCAGTCAGGCAAACATCTCAATAACTTCAAACTGCGAAACCCTGAATGCCGATCTAATTCCTGAAATTCAGGTATTCAACAATTATTTCAGCCCGATTGTCTTTCAGGAAATACGTGAAGCCAAAGGACTTGCATATACTGCTACCGCATCGGTACAACTACCTGCATATTCAGATCAGATGATACGTTACCGGGCGTTCATGTCGACACAGGCCGACAAACTCGGAATAGCACTCGACGGAATGACGGAACTAATGAACAGGCTCCCGGGCGACGAAAAGTCTTTCAGGCTTGCATGTGAAGGACTAATTAACAGTATTGCCACACAAAGGATAACTAACAGGGGCCTCTTCAACACCTGGTATTCATACAAACTCCAGGGCATTGATAACGATATCAGGGAAAAAACCTATTTGAGGGCTTCTGAGATAACACTCCCGGAAATGGAGCAATTCTTCAATGATTTCATTACCGAAAGGAACTACTCCTATCTGGTAGTAGGAAACAGGAATATGCTCGACTTCAGGGTGCTGAACCAGATCGGCCAGGTTAAAGAACTATCGCTTAACGAAATCTTCGGTTATTAACTATACATCCAGCTCCACAATCGTAATACCTGATCCGCCCTGATCAAGAGGCGCATCATCAAAGGACCTTATATAACCAAGCGTTGAGAGGTATTGCCTTACCTGCTGACGTAGTATTCCATATCCCTTGCCATGAAGAATCCGTAATACCGGATAGCTTATAGTCCAGGCCTGGTCAAGGAACTCCTGTACCCTTGGTATTGCCTCCTCGGACCTCATACCGCGAAGATCGAGCTGAGAACTGAACCCTGTCCTCTTCGCAGTTGACTCCCAGTCGAGAACGGGCTTACTGCTGCGCCGGTGCTGACGTTCATACTCTGCCTTAGATGCAGGCAATAATTTCTCAAGCGGCAGTCTTACTATAACGTTTCCGAAACTGACTGTGGCTATCTTATCATTTAGCTCCTCAACGATACCAGCAGATTCTGATTCTGTCATTGTAACATAACTGCCCAAAACTATTTTGACTTCATGAGCAGTATTATCCTTTAAAGCTGATGTTTTTCCAATGGTCTCCCCACTGCTCACCATCGCTTTTTTTACGGCTCCGCTCCTTCCAGGCTTCTTACCTTTCAGTTCAACACTTTCGGTTCCCTTAGACTGCAACTCCTCACGAAAATCGTCGAGCTTTTGCCTTGCCTGGCGGGTCTTCTCCTTCTCTGCTTCAGCCTCTTTTATCTCCCTGACCGTGTTTTCAATTATCCTGTTGGCTCCCTGAAGTATATCCCCGGCTTCCTTTTTTGCAGCCGTGATTATCTCTTTCTTCTTCTGGTTTATTGTCTGCAGACCCTCTTCATATTCCGATTCGAGCTCCTCAAGTCGCTTCTCAAGCCTTCTCACTGAATCCCGTTTT
>JAWOIF010000161.1:0-4957 GCA_046484805.1 Bacteroidales bacterium | reverse complement strand
CTCACCTGCAGCCGTAACAGCATAGATTCCCGAAGCCGGTGTCAGCTTTGTCTCTTCTGTAACCGGTATATCACACACAGGAAGGCCTGATCCGTAAATATCATCATCCGATGGCCGGGCTTCCCCAATAACTATATAATAATGATCAAGGTAGGCATTTGCCCTCTGAATATATCCTTCCTCCAGGGCCTCCCTGATCTTGGTTGAACTTACGATCTCGTTCTGTACTTCCTGCATTGGTATTTCCTCGGCGTTAAAGCCATATTTGCTGCGCAGTGACCATAGCTGCCTGTAATCACCCTGCTGGTTGAACCCAAAATGATGGTTGTGCCCTACAACTACCATTTTGGCTTTCAGTATGCCGTAAAGATACTTCTCAACGAACTCCTCACTTGTAGTCCGCGAGAACTCTTTCGTGAACTCAATGATGATTACATTTTTCAGTCCTGCCTTACGCAAGAGCTCAATCTTCTCCTCCTGAGAACTTATCAGTCGCAGACCCTTTCCGGCAGTCTCAGGGTAGAGAACCACCCTTGGATGAGGGTGAAATGTAATAAGTACCGTTTCCCCGTCAACATCGCGGGCCAGTTTGTTCAGCCTGTCGAGTATTGTCTTGTGACCAATATGAACCCCGTCAAAAGTACCCGTGGTAACAACTGCATTCCTGATTTCTGCTGCAGCTTCAAAACTATTATAGACTTTCATTATGGGGTGTTCTGTTTTCTGTTCTCCTTTACATAATAGGCAACTTTTTCCAGGGAGGTGATCATATCGTACTCTTCAAGGTGTATCCCTGATGGTACGTTAACAGGTACCGTGGTAAAATTGAGTATTCCCTTTATGCCATACCGTACTGCCTCTTCTGCCACATCCCTGACACTCTCAGGCGGAACTGTAAGAATTGCCATTGAGATGTTCAGTTCCTTTATTACCTCGCCCATAAGTGCAACTTCATAACACTTAACACCGGAAATTACCTTATTCACTTTGGCCGGGTCATTATCAAATGATGCAATAATATTCAGTTTTGATCGCTTTCCCTTGAAATATCCGGTAATGGCTCGTCCCAGATTACCCATTCCGACAATACAGACATTCAGTCCCTCATCTGAATCAATTATCGACCCGATTTTTTCAATGAGTTCCCTGATATCATATCCTTTCTTAAGAATACTTGAATATCCGATAAGCATCAGATCGCGCCTAACCTGTACCGCAGTAATGTGAAGCATGGAGGCAAGTTCATGCGAGTAGATGTAGTTCCTGTTTTCCCCGAGGCAAACCAGCAGAGTCCTTCTGTACTCGCTGAGCCTTTCAACTGTTTTTCCGGGCAATTTTGTAATACTCACCATTATGAATAAGTTTTATTATCTCACTTATTACTAGTTGTCAGACTTTATCATTAAACGCGGAAGCCTGACGGTAAATGTTGATCCGATATCGGGGGTTGACTCAACACTGATTGTCCCGTTATATAATTCAACAACCTTCTTTACTATACTCAGACCCAGCCCACTGCCGGTGATATCTTTTGTCCGTTCATTCTTGATCCTGACAAAGTCATCAAAAAGCTTTTCGATATCACTCTCCATAATACCGATACCGGTATCGGTAAATACAACAGATATGGTATTTTCACAACCGTTAATTGTGATATCCACAAAACCCTTCTCAACATTGTATTTTACAGAATTTGAGAGCATATTGTTAAAAATGATATCCATATCATCAGGATCAGCAGTTACAATGGAATTACAGTTAACCGTAAGATTTATGGTAATGTCTTTCTGGATTGCGTAAGGCTGAACCGTCACAATTGCATTTGAGGCAATCTCTCTAAGGTCAACCTCCTGCATCTTCTCCTCTCTCCTCTCAAGCCTGATTTTGGTGAAATCAAGCAGATCCATTATCAGGTTCCTCATTCCCTGAATCCTATGCAGCGATCTGTCAATAGGAATGGTATAATCGTCGATCATCTCACCTGACTGCTTTTCCTGCATCATACGCAGATAACCCTCTATCGCATTCAGGGGAGCCTTTAATTCATGGGAAAGAACTGAAAGAAACTGAAACCTTACCTTCTTACCCTCCTTATTCAGCCTGTGTGTTATCCTCCTCAGGTATTGCTGCTTTGTGATGTTCTCGATACTGGATTTCAGTTCCTGTGGGGTGAATGGTTTGGGGATAAAATCAGTAGCTCCGTATTTGGTAGCCCTTATCGCAACATCTATTGATGCATACGAAGTGATCATTGCAACTACTATCTCGTAGTTCCTGAGCTTTACATATTCGAGAACTTCAACACCCTGGATACCCGGAAGCTTATTATCAAGCAGCATAATATCAGGCATCTCTTTCTCGAGTATTTCGATTCCCTCCTCTCCTGTAGCTGCCTCAAGCACATCAAATGTGAAATCTTCCTCCATGAACGGATATGTAACATGGAAATTCTTCAGAATCCGTGCAACACCCGACCTAATGCCAGGCTCATCATCCACAACGAGAATCTTTAATACTGCCATCTTATAGTTTTAATAGTTTCATTATTTCATTATCGAGCTGCTCAGGTCTGATACCCTTCTCGAGATATCTGTCGGCCCTGATCCAGGATCTCTCCTGCTCAGAGCTCAGGCCGAATGACAAGCCGGTTTCATGAGAAACAGCCGTTGCCAGGATAACCGGAACATCGGGATATCGTCTTTTAAGTTTATAACACAGAATAAACCCGCTGTCATCATTTTCCATCATAAGGTCGAAAACAGCTATATCGGGCTTTACCTTTTCAAGCAATGACTCAGCTTCTGCCTGACTATCGACCGCTATTGTTTTGTAGCCGGCAGTCTCGAGGCCCTTCACCGTCTGAAAAAGGTAGTCAGGATCATCATCTGCAACAAGCACGGTAATTTCATTTTTCCTCATAATAGTCTCTATAGTAAAGTTTCTGTTTGTATCACCCGTATAGTATAGAAATAAACTCTCATTCTTTCCTGCGTGGCAATATGATACGAAATGAAGTACCTGTCGGACCTGATTCCGGATCATTATTTGAATCAACTGTTATCTGACCCTTATGCATTTTTACGATTCCATAGGCTGTCGCCAGTCCCAGTCCGGTGCCTACTCCTATGCCCTTGGTAGTGAAAAACGGTTCGAACACCTTCGCTCTGTCCTCAGGCCTGATACCTGCTCCGGTATCAGAAATTATAAAAGTGACATCTCCAAGGCTGTCTTCAATACTCAGGTCAATAACTCCACCATCAGGCATTGCATCGAATGAGTTCTTAACCATATTTGTTATAACCTGGGTCATCTGTTCCACATCAAGCATCAGTGCCGGATTGGTTGTTCTGTCATTGATTGTTACCTCAATATTACCCGGAATAATCAGGCTTGAGAGACTCTGTTCCAAAAGCTCTTTAGCATTCACAGTCTGATAATTAACCTGGCTCTTTCTCGCGAAGTTAAGCAATCCTGCCACAATTTTCTTACAACGGCCTGCCTGTTCCGCAATCAATCTCAGATCCTCCCTTATTTCCTCATCATTTCCGGCCTCTTCAAGCAGAATATTACTATACATTATCACAACTCCAAGGGGGTTATTGAGTTCATGAGCAATACCGGCCGAAAGCTGCCCCATATGTGCAAGCTTCTCAGTCTGCTTTAGCGTCTGTTGCATAGAGGTGAGTTTCTCATTTGACAGGGCCAGGTCATTCACCGACTTATGAAGCTTCTCAATTGTATATGGCAGACACATCTCGATTTCAGCCAGCCCGTGCTTGATTGCAGCGGCATGCTCAATGCAGGTCTCATATCCGCAGGCCCCGCAATCGAGATGGTCTTTATCGTTAAACTTACCCATCGAAGCCAGTACCTCCTTGAGGTCATCATCTGACGGAAAGTGTCTCCTGTGATCATCGGGCCTGTGCCTTTTGTACAGGTTGAGTTTCGAATATTCAGCTATATTCCTCTTCCACTCTTCCATATCAAAACCTTCCATCTTGCTCTGAGCGTATTTGCTGACAAGAGCCATTCGGTTATACTGCTTCCCCTTTCTGGAGATACCCGGACCCATTATGCATCCCTCACAACATAGCAGTTCGAGATGCTGGTTAATCATACCGGCTTCAAATTCCTTTATGGCCTCCTGAAAATCGATCCTGCCCTCTGCAGCCAATATGTTGCCGGTTATTGCATCATCGTTAATACCGGCAGCCTGAAGAAGTCCTCTTGTTACAGGGAATATAGCACCTCTTCCACCCAGGGGCGGGTCAAATTCTGATGGTTCAACACTTTCATGTGTAATGCCCTTCTCTTCCAGCATCTCCCTCAACTCAATAAATGTAATGGCAACGTCCAGTTCATTGCACTCAGACTTTTTCGCAACGCAGGGGCCAATGAATACTACGGGCACATCAGAACCATACTTCTTTCTGATAACCTTGACCGTAGCTGCCATTGGCGAAACCAGCGGAGCCAGGTTAGCCACAAGATTAGGGTGATAATACCTGATGAAATTAACAATCGAGGGACAATCAGAAGATATATAAGTTTTCCCGTTTGAAGCAGACAATAAATCCTTGTACCCGGCGGCTATAAGGTCTGCGCCGAAAGAGACCTCAGCAACATATTTAAATCCAAGTGCCCTTATCATACCTACCAGCTGCCTGTGATTATCCATCTCCTGAAAATCGGCAGGAAAACTCGGAGCTATGATTGCTGCAGCCTTATCTGACGACTCAAGTATCCTGTTCACCCGGTCGGTAGTCTTAAGAAAGACCTTTGCCCCCTGACTGCAGACCTTGGTACAGTTACCACACGCAATACACCTCTCCTCAATAACCTCTGCCTGGCCCCCTACTATTCTGATAGCCTTGGCACCCAGCATATTGCGGCCCGCGGTTGGTGAAATGATAAAGAGTGTATGAAATAAAAAAGTCCCCAATAACACCTGCCATAT
>JAWOIF010000126.1:0-2826 GCA_046484805.1 Bacteroidales bacterium | reverse complement strand
CAGAAATCCATTTATCCAGACTCAAAACTTCTCATGCATTCCATAGTTATATGATGGAACCTGTCATCAAGCCTTTTAATGATGTTTTAAACACAATCAGATTCGGGGAGAGTAAAATACCAATTGTTTCGAGCACGACCGGGAGATGGGTCAGTCAGGATGATCTCTCATCAGCCGGATACTGGGCCGATCAGATCAGGTCGACTGTGAATTTTTCGGACGGAATTCAGGAATTACTTAAACCCGGGGATTCTTACTTTATTGAAGTGGGTCCGGGTAACTCACTCGCAACACTTCTCTCACATTACGGTTCCAATGGCGACAAGATAGATTTCATTTCGACAATGCGGCATCCTAAAAGGAAGCAAAATGATGTTTCAGTATTTCTGAGAGCCGTTGCCCATGCCTGGGTTTCAGGTGCAGATATTGACTGGAGCAGTTTTTATAAGGATGAAAAGAGGTATCGTGTTCCTTTACCGGGTTATCCGTTCGACAGGGAAAGGCATTGGATAGATCCTGTAACTCCTTTCAACTATTTCAGTGAATCAGAAACCAAAAGAGTGATGATCAGCTCAGGTGATGACAAAGCTGAATTCATTATGAATGATACTGGTGAAAACCAGAACAACCTGCACGACAGGCCATTGATGGCTAATGACTATACGCCTCCGGTATCGGAAACCGAATCCCTGGTTGTGAAAATCTGGGAGGAGCTTCTGGGAATCAGGGGTATAGGACTGGATGATGATTTCTTCTTTCTGGGGGGACACTCACTGCTCGCGTCACAGGTAATAAACAGGATAAGCGGAGAATTTAATATAACCCTGCCGCTCGAAACTCTGTTCAGCACTCCCACTATCAAAGGACTTGTAGCAAAGATAGAATCAACTATACCTACAGCAGCTGCCCGTGACCCTGAGAAGGTAACCCATGACCCTGATGGCATTCTGCCTGTAAGCTTCGATCAGAAACGGTTATGGATTATAAATCAGATAGACAGGAACAATCCTGCCTATAATATTCCATTTACATACAGACTGAAGGGTAAACTTGATAAAAAACTGTTTGTAAAGAGTCTTAACATACTGTTTCAAAGACAATCTATCCTGAGGAGTTCAATCAAATCTGTTGAAGGTGAGCCTTACTGTATCATACATAACTATGAGAGTATACCTGTAAGTTATCCTGACTTCTCAGGCTATAGTGCTGATTTGGTTGAATCGGAAATACAGAAGTTCTTCTCCCATGAATCAAGAGAGTCTTTTGATATCGAGGAGGGTCCGTTGTTCAGGATATACCTCGCAAAGATCAGCGACACCGAAACCATTTTCCATATGACGGTACAACATATGGTTTTTGATGGATGGTCATGGGGGATATTCGCCGGTGAACTCCGTCAGATATATAATAACCTGCTTGTGAATAGCGGAGTAACTCCTGAACCACTGAAATATCAATATTATGATCTGGCATCCTGGCAGGAGAAAAATATAGATGAGTCGGGTCTTAACGATCTGGTTGACTACTGGAAGGCCCAATTGAAAGATAGTCCGTCAGAGATTAACTTTCCTTACGATCGCAGGAGAAAGAAAACTCAAAGCGGACTGGGTCGCAGACAACCAATAAAATTGTCAGCTGAAATATCAAACAAACTAAAATCATTAGGCCAGAGTGAAAACGCCACCGTTTTTATGACTCTGCTATCAGCATTCGGATTGCTTCTTAACAAATACTCGGGCGATAATGATATTTGTATAGGTGCACCTACTGCCAACAGGGATAACCTGAATCTTGAGGGGATAATTGGCTTATTCGTAAATACCATTGTACTGCGCCTGAGATTCAATGATAAACATAGCTTCAGGGATCTGCTTCGAATAACAAGAGAGACCACTCTGGAAGCACTGACGCATAAAAATATGCCTTTTGAGAAGTTGGTTGAGATGCTGCATCCCGATCGGAAAACCAATATCAATCCAATAGCACAGATACTTTTTGCATATCAGAATACCCCACGTCCGCCGCTTTTATTAAAAGGAATAGAGCCCGAAAGAGTACTTATAAAAGAGACAATTTCTCCTTTTGATATGACCTTGTATGCATGGGAAGAGAACGGGATAATTGAAGGCGAGCTTGAATATAGCACTGATATACTGGAACCTGATACTATTATCAGGCTGACAGAGAACTTTGAAAACCTGCTTAACCAGATAATAAAAGAACCTGATGTTCCTGCCTCACGACTTTCATTACTTTCAGAAAATGAGATCAGAAGAATCGAAAGTTTTCGGGGCATCTCAACAGAATATCCTAAAGATAAGACTCTCGTGCAGCTATTTCAGGAACAGGCACAACTTTATCCCGACAAAAAGGCAGTGATATATAATAAAGTCAAATATACCTACAGGGAGCTTGATGAAAGGTCAGACAAACTGGCGGAAACATTAATTGATATGGGTGTCAGGTCAAATGCACCGGTTGCTATTTTGACAGATAAGTCTGCGGAAATGATTGTTGGGATACTGGCAATCCTGAAGGCTGGCGGCGGGTATGTCCCAATCGATCCCGAATACCCGCAGCAACGGATTGGCTTCATGATAAAAGACTCTGAATGCAAAGTTGTTGTTCTGCAGGATAAGTATATGGATATTCCCATCAGGGGCGTAAAGATGGTTTCCCTTGATTCCCCGGCTTCTTATGTCTCAAAAAAACACTCTGCTATCGGACCGGGAAGCTCTTCAGATCTTGCCTATATCATGTATACTTCAGGAACGACAGGGAAGCCAAAGGGAAGCCTGATTCTTCAATACAGCGTTGTCAGACTTG
>JAWOIF010000061.1:0-11427 GCA_046484805.1 Bacteroidales bacterium | reverse complement strand
GGCCTTGCAACGCGTCGCGGATTTGGCGCGTGTCAGAGCCGATTCGGCGGACGATCACCTTCCGGCGTCCGACGCGACCGATTCCGACGCCGCTGAAGTGCTGGACGAAGTCGAGTTGATGCAGGAATACGAGGGCGATGAGGACTTGTTGGCAGACATGGTCACGTCCTATTTCGAACTCCAATACGTGTAAATCCCTGTTTGTTGAGGAAGGCAAAGTATTCACTGAGGGTGATATTGGCAGGAATTACTGTCGGAGCCAGTATAACGGCTCTGGTTCCTTCAGTGAGAGAACTAAGGCAGTTTACAACATCGTCGACACTGTGTCGCTTTACCTGGCGTCCTGAGACAGGCGAAATTGTCTTGCCGATACGGGCATAAAGCAGCCGAAGGTAATCGTAGATCTCTGTTGTGGTGCCAACGGTTGAGCGCGGATTGCGGGAGTTGACCTTTTGCTCTATTGCTATTGCCGGTGGTATACCGTTTATGAAATCGACCTCGGGCTTGTTCATGCGGCCCAGAAATTGACGGGCATAGGAAGAAAGGCTCTCTACGTATCTTCTCTGCCCCTCAGCATAAAGAGTATCAAATGCGAGGGAAGATTTCCCTGACCCCGAGACCCCGGTGATCACTATAAGCTTGTTCCGGGGGATGTTCAGACTTATGTTTTTAAGGTTGTGAACTCTTGCCCCACGTATCTCGATATAACCCGACTCTTCGTTCACATTCAGTTGATTATTATGGTTAAGGATGTGTTAAAATTCAAAAGTAATACTTTCAAATCAAAAAAAATTTATTTCTTTGTCTATGCAAAACAAAATCCGGGAGGACTGCCTATAGAAAATCTCTACTCTTGACCAATAAAAGAGAGAGTTATGAACAACAGAGTATCCGATTATGAACTTATCAACAGGTTCATAAATGGTGATCAGTCCTCGATCGAGAAGCTAATCCATACATATAAGAACAAGGTTTACGGATATATTTCCATGTATATTCGTGATCAGGCTCTGGCTGAAGATATATTTCAGGATACTTTCCTGAAGGTTATACAATCACTCAAGGCAGGCCGTTATCAGGAGAACGGAAGGTTTATCTCATGGGTGATGCGTATTGCTCATAATCTGATAATTGACCATTTCAGGCGTGAGAAGCAGATGAGTGTTATTTCTAATGATGATTATGAGTGTGATCTTTTCAATTCACGGAAGTTGTCTGATGCCAATGTTGAAGATGTAATAGTTAAGCGTCAGGTTGTGAAAGATATCAGGAGACTGATACAATTGCTGCCCGATGATCAGAGGGAGGTAGTTATATTGAGGCATTATACGGGTCTTAGCTTTAAGGAGATCGCTGAAATCACCAATGTAAGCATCAACACTGCTCTCGGACGTATGAGATATGCGCTCATCAATATGCGCAAACTCATGGATGAGAATAAAATAAATCTTGATTTAGACTAACCGGTGCAATAACACCATTATCACCTTCGTTATAAAGAAAAACGGAGGATGATACCTGATGTTGATAAATGGATACCGGTAATCTCCTTTAACGATATTGACGTTAAGGGGACGGATCTGCTTGATGACGCATGGGGTTTTAAACACGCATTTCCTGAGGTGTTTGCCGCATTTGACCTGGCCCGTCCGGTTCCGTCTGATTCACTTATCGATGGTTTGCTTTCGAGGATAGAAACCGGTAATGAAAGATCAGGTTAAACGAAAGCCTCACAGGTTAATCAGATATATTGAATGGCAGGCTACGATACCTGCCGTTTCTGTTCTTAACCTGCCAGTTCCGAGTGACGCTACCCTGAAACCTGCATTACATGAAGCTTCAACTTCCGGCTCTGAGAAGTCTCCCTCGGGGCCGATCATAATGGTATATTTTTCACCGCTGCTGCACATCAGGTGCAGGTAATCTTTTTCTGCGGCGCCGCAATATGTTATTATTTTGTATTCTGTTAAAGGCGATCTGATGAAATCATGAAAGTTCACCGGTTCATTGATTCTGGTCAGACGGGTCCTTAGCGATTGCTTCATGGCGGATATTGCTATTCTTCTAAGACGTGCGGTATTGGCTCTCTTCCTTACCGAGTGGTCACTCACTACAAGGGATATCTCATCAACCCCGATCTCGACGGCCTTCTCAATGAACCAGTCAAGCCTTTCACTGTTTGTCAGCGGTGATATGGCAATATGCAGGTAGTAATTACGCTTGTCGGGTCCTTCTGATATCTCCCTGATGTCAATCATGCATCCGTTAATGTCGGGTTTTGTAATAACACCCCTGCCCAGCTTGCCTGTCCCATCTGTTACCAGAACCTCATCACCCTTCTTAAACCTCAACACTCTTATTAAATGCTTCGATTCTGCAGGATCAAGCAAACATGTTCCGGAAAGCGGGGTTTCAGTGTAAAAAAGTTGCATTGCAGATATTTTATGAGCTATTGGTTGTACGTGCTGTCAGATTTATGCATCAATAGTCAAAATCATCGATTATTTCTCTTGTAGACATGCGCCGCAGGAAATTCCTGAATCTGTCATCAAGACTTATCATATAGTTATAAGGAACCCTGGCTGATGATTTGGGGTCACGGCGGTCGCGCTGCTTTGCTTCAGTTATGAGGGTATTATATCCGTTGTTGCCTGACAGGGTCATCATCGTGCCTCTGAAATATGAGAAATAGTACCACGTCGATTCATTAGCTTTCAGATATATGTCAATAAGGTCTCCCGAGCGCCTTCTCTGAATTTCAATATGTCCGTCAACATACAGGTTTACAGGTTGCTGCCCGATGAACCCAATTCCTATTTTTCCAACAGAACGGAATGATGAAGAAGCTTCATTCCATTCGAGTGTAACATCATTCAGGAAGAGTTCGTAAATAAACTCCTGAGGCATATTCCTCACCGACCCGAATGTGCCGATCTCATCGCTTATGACACGAGCTGCCTTCTCTCCCAATATAAGGTTCAGACCCTTTCTGTAGAAATCGGTATTGAGGCTGACCGGACGCAGACCGGGAGTTAGCCTGATCTCGTCGGACATTATTCTGAGGGCCTGGTTTGAGAAATGGAAATCGAGCGCAAGGAAGGTCTGAACTGTTAATCTCTGTGAGTCTGTAGTATGGAGGGTCTGACCGGCGTTTGCCATGGTAACGAGATCGAAATCGGTGCCTAAATTGATCTTTCCTTCTCCGGTTAGTACACAGAAATTTCTGTCGAGACTTACCATGTTCCCCGGTAATGAATTGTCAGTGAGTTTGTTCAGTGAAGCAATTCTATAGGTTCCTGCTGCCTTGTCATAGAAGATCAAGCCTTCAGCAGTTACCAGAGGAGTGTCGCTCCACGACTTGCGGGGTGAAAGAAAAGCCGGGTAAGTATGAATGGAGTCAGTGTTCAGGAACGAAGTAGAGAACACCATATTGTCATTCATATCTCTCGGTTTATCACTTACCGGAATCATTACCGCATCGGGATTTATTTCCGATCTGAACTTAACTGGAAGTGATTCAATCTGTGAGCAGTTGTGTGTTATTCCTGCACCGCCAATGAATGTCAGGAAATCTCTTTCTGCCGATAGTATTACATCACCAGCGAAGGTGAAGAACGGACTAAGCATGAAGTTATCATTCGGATCAATATATCCTCTCGCGTTTGTTGTCAGGGTGTCAACCTTTATCTCGGATAATCTGATCGGACTTATCTTTCCGTCCTCATCCCTGTAGTCAAGGATGCCGGAACCGGAATAACTTCTGGCTGAACCAATCTTTATTGAGGCTGAGTGTATAAGGTGTCTGTTATTTACTGCTATTACAGCATCCTGCAGACTGCTGATATCAGCTCTTTTTCCTATCCTGATCTTTCCTTCTCCCGGCTGTATCAATGCATCGGCAACAGGGATGTAATTTATCCCTCCCGCTTCGATAGTCTCATCTTTCAGATAGTAGTAGCCCTGACGTGAGGCAAACTTTATGGTATCGCGCAGGCTGTTGGTCGAATAGAAAGTAGGTGATTCGAGGTTATCTCTTGATACCATTATGAGTTCCTCTGCCGGCATAAGTGTTGTCGAACCGGTTCCCTTATGTTCCATACTTAATATCTGGTTTTCCATATCATACAGGAAGTCTGACATTGTACAGATATATTCTATCTCAGGGAATTTCAGCACCGACTCTTCGGAATAGAGACTGAACCGGGTCTCCTGACGTGGAAAGTCAATTTCCGTGAAGGTGTTTTCTGCAAGGAAGGCAATACCTTCACCACTTAGTGGCTTCAGTAAGTAATCGGATGAATCTGCGGTAATTGTACCTGCGGTGAAACTGAAATAGTCTGAGGTCAGCCGGGCATCAGACCTGTCTATAACCCCTCCACCCGTCATCTCATTGGGTGTCTGGTTGATAAAGCCGTCAAGTCTGGTGCCATTGGCATACATATCGAACTCTTTTCCTTCTCTATTGTAGGCCAACCATTCATCACTCTCAGTAAGCCATTTAATATCGACCTCTTTGATGTTAAGGTCAGGGTATTTCCTGTCTTCTGAAGCTTTTATCGAAAAATCTGAAGCCACAGTGATCATCGAATCGGGGAAAAGCATGAAACTATCGGAATAGGCAGAACCTGAAAGACGTTCAATCTTTCCGTTCCCTATTAATCCTTCGTTGCTCATACTGATGAAGTCGTAAAGGGTCCCCTTGCCACCGTAAAGGTCTAGTCCTTCACTCACGATATTCATCGAAAAGCCAAGCGAATTATCATCCTGGATTATGAGATTCTGACTAACCTCTTCCATAATATTTCCACCGTGAAAGACTCCGGTAAGGTTAAGGTCAGTAGCCCTGTACCGGTCGATGTTTTCGTATGAGAAGGGATCGACCCTGAAATAATAATCAGATTGTGGATACACGCCTTCCTTTCCGGGAATCTTGTCAAAAAAGATATAGGAGTATGAGGTCGCGTTTATTATCGGGTATTGTTGAAGACTCCTTCTTCCTGACTTGTTGTCGGGAGCATCGATGAAAAGCTCTGCCGACGCCAGCTGTATCAGGTTCTGTATCTCCTCTATCAGATGATTCCCATACATGTCACGTTCGTCGGTCTCAACCGCAATAACAATGGAATCTATTTTTGTGAGTTCGATCTTGAATTTGTCGTAGTCAAATGAGAATTCGTGTCCGAAAATTGTGAAGAGTCCCGCTACAACAACGCCATCAAATCTGAAATTACGATCCTTCTCAACTATTAACTGATTTTCGTACGGAAAGATAGCAACCCTTTGGGAATCACTAAGAAATACATTTTGAACACCGTTGATGGTGATATTGAAGTTTTTAAGATCAAGAATGGCATTGTCCGTCGGTGCAGCCACCTCACTAAAAATTGAAATGACGTCATAATCCTTTTTTCTGGCGTAGGAGTTTATATAATCATCTACCTTTGGTGTTATGGTAACTTCGTCAATAGTTCTGTCATAGAATAGAAAGCCCTTGTTGGCAAGTTCAATACAGAGGCGGGTTACACTCTCAAGAGGCTGGTTAAGCCATCTTGCATAATCAGCAACCGGAAATGATTCTGAGTAATAATATTCTGCAAACCTTTTAATGTTATAAAGCGGGTGGACATCGTCAAAGTAGATCATTCTTTCAAAGAGCATTGACCTGAAGAACGAGAATGATTCAAATGATGCCTGTCCTATTGATGCTCCCCTTGCGCGGGACATTTTTATAAAAGGCTCATCCATATCCCAATATAGAGATTCGAAATACATGTCGAGATTATGGTATGAGTTGAAAAATGGACTCTTTGATACAGGACTGCTGGTTCTGAAGAAGTTAACTTCTCTTGTTTCGGTTAGATACTGGAACCCCAGATTGGTATGGTAGATGGAGTCATTTTCAAGATAGAGAGTCATTGTTGACTCCTGCGAGTTTACATTTGCCCTTGTGAGAAGGAAGTTTTTCGACCGCACCTTAATATACAGAGTGTCATTGCGGAAAAGAGATATCATTGCCGGGGCATAGTTTTCTCCGGTTCCTCTTACGTTTGCACCCTCAAATGTTAACCCTCCTTCATAGTTGACACCTTCATACATATTGTCAATACCGAATTTTCCAACTTCCGGCTCAAACTTCGGAAATGTGGCATTTTGCGGAGAGGTTATCCTAATGGACTGGTCAGTAAGCCTGCCGGGAACGGGGTCGTGAAAGAAGAGATGATGGTATAGTGTTGCCGAATCAGCAACTATTTGGTTGCGTGTAACATCTATCCGATAATCGAAAATCTCCGACCTTACCTCTGTATCTGAAAATCCTGCTTTTTCCCATGATACTTTGCCTGAAGTACCATGGAATTCATATCTGTCAGGGAAATAAGTACCCTGTGCATTCAATATCATGGTACTGTCATTCTGGGAGTAACACACCAGAGTGCCGTTGCGGATATTTACCTTAAGAACAGTATCGTGTGTAAATGTATATTCTCCTTCAGCAATGCCCCATTTTACGGCGGTTGATTTGTACAGGGTGTTCTCGCTGATAAGGTATGCAGACATTTCCAGGTATTTGTCCAGGGCTGAATTGTTGTGTCCGGGATTTTTTACGGTTTCAGATAAGCCTTTTAGCCAGTCATTGAAAGACTCCAGTCCCTTTTCGGTTTCGGTAAACTTGTCAATGGCATTGAAGAAATTTATGAACCCTGGCACAGGGCGCATATTCCGGGCTGCCATCTGGCCTGAGATATTTATGATATTTGTGCGTATATCGTTGCTGAACTGGAGGCTGTCCCATTTAACAAGGAACCTGTTAAAGATAGCGGTCTGGGCTTCGGTAAGAGTCTGACCCATGAATTTTTGAAGTTCCTCCCTGTAGGTTGAGGGATCGCCGCTAAAGCTCTTTATCGTTTGTGACCTTAAGCTTAAACATGAGGTTAGCAGCAATATTGCAATCAGAAACCTTACCTGCATTCTTTAGTTTATTAGAGTATCATATGCATTTCAGTAACCTTGTTATCTTGTTAGCGGTATACGTACTATTTTCATACATCGTCTTTTCAGCCTGCAGCCATTATTATGCCGCGAAACTCTTCAGCCTTTAGTGATGCTCCCCCGATCAGGCCGCCGTCGACATCAGGATTAGCGAAAAGCTCAGCTGCATTTGAGGCCTTGCAACTCCCGCCGTAAAGTAATATTGTGGATTGGGCAACACTTTTGCCATATACTTTTTCTATCTGCTCACGCAGGTATTTGTGCATCTCCTGCGCCTGTCCGGGCGTGGCAGTGACCCCGGTCCCAATTGCCCACACTGGTTCATAGGCAATTACCACCTCTTTGAACCTTGATTCAGATAAGCTGAAAAGTCCTTCGTCCAATTGCCTTTTAACCGTTTCAAAATGTAATCCAGCCTCGCGTTCCGCCAGTAATTCCCCGCAGCAGAATATAACCCTCAGGCCTGCATCAAGTGCAGCATTTGTTTTTCTTAACAGTTGTTCGTTAGTCTCGGCGAATAGGGACCTTCTTTCGGAGTGCCCGATTATGACCCAGCCGGCACCGGTGCTTTTTATCATTTGGGCCGATACTTCACCGGTATAAGCCCCTGAAGTTTCGGTTGAACAGTTCTGGGCTCCGGTTTCAAGATGACTCCCTTCAAGTATTTTGGATATACCATTCAGGTGTATAAAAGGAGTGCAGAGTATCACGCCACTACTGAGACTCTCTTTTTCAATAATCTGTCTTACATCTCCGGCAAGTCTAAACCCTTCTTCCAGGGTTAGGTTCATTTTCCAGTTGCCTGCTACAATCTTGTTTCTCATTTCTATCGACTTGTTTATTGTGAATCAATATATCTATCAAAGCCTCTATAAAACAAACAGTTACCAGTAAATAACAATATAAATAATGCTGTAATAAATACCGAACTGTCTTTAGTCCCCTCCCTGATGACTCTGGCAACCATGTTGGTTTCGAACCATTTATCGTCAGGGAGTGATGCCGGAGACCATTTTCCTATAATTGTCCCTTCTTTCAGAAGCAGGTATCCGGGATTTGACCTTATGATGGTCTTCAACAAGGTACCGTCAGCAATGCAGAACTGTAGTCCGTTCAGGTATTTTTCAGTTTCCTGCCTGGTGGTTGATGAAACAACATAAAATGATATATCATTTGAAACAGCATTGAAACCGGTTAAAAATCCCTTTTCCAGATCTTTTTCGGCTGCTTTATCGAGGTCATGCGATATCATCAGCAATGAATAACCGGCATCATATAAAAGGTAGTCGGTGATTTCCCTTCCCTCAAGAGTGCTGATGTGAAAATCCATTATTGGTGGTTCGTATCCCCTTGAAATAAGTACTGATCTCTGATCGACAAATTTCCATGTTGTATCACCCGCAGGATAATTATCAAGAGTAAATTCCTTACTGACTCCATCCTTTTCATATATAAGAGTGATCTGATAAATGTCCTGTGGAGCATTCTCCGGAATAGTCATGCTCTCAGCTATATTGATTCCGGTTTTATAAGGTCTGAAATCGATTACCGGCAGGTATCTGATATTGTATGCCATAAAGAGGAAGAAGAGGATCAATGTTGATCCTGCCATTAGGGTGTCAGTCGCAAAAGCCCCGGCAGATGGTGCATACTTTTTTCTTGTCATGACCAGTACTACCCCTATAGCCATAAATACAATATTCTTGAAGAAAGTCTCCCAGTTTGTAAGATGGATTGCATCTCCAAAACAACCGCAATCGCTTACCGGGTTATAAATTGCAAGAAAAAGTGTAAGTGGGGTAAAAAGGATCATGAATAAAAAGTACAAGTAAACGCCCCACCTGTAGAATCTTCCGGTGATGAGAAGTATACCGGTTATGAATTCTACAGCGCAAAGTATCATTGCTGCTGCCAGAAGTATCCTTTCGTCCATGGAAATTTCTGCAGCGGCGAAATAATCGGAAAACTTTATCTGGGAACCGACAGGGTCAATTGCCTTAACGAATCCAGAGAAGATAAATACAATACCGCCGATATATCTTGAAAGCAAAACAGTAGTTTTCATTCTAACGTAATATGATATTTGTTAACAGAAGTTCCTTTATCATTTCGAATATTTTTTCGGGAGTAAGCATTTTGCCATCATTGCCCGAGCAATCAAGGATTGTAAGCCTTTTGTCAACGGATGCCGTTTCAAGGTATACTTCCCTGACTCTTTTTTGAAAACCGATATCTGATTCATGTATATCAGATGATCCGTTCAGATACATTCTGTCCCCACCAGACCTGTCTGATTTGAGCTTCTGTTCGGTGAAACTGAATGGCACATCAAGGAAAATATTGATATCAGGTACAGGAATGCCGAAATGGTTGAATTCCAGGTCGAGTATCCACTTTCTGAGTTTATCCCTTTGGGCTTTGCCATCTGACTTAGCACACTGATATGCGATATTCGAATATGTGTACCGGTCGAGTATAACAAGATGATTTTGATCAAGCCACCTCCTTATCTGGTTTGCAGCGTCATTCCGGTCTCCTGCATAGAGTAATGAGACGATATAGGGGTCAACCTCCTCCACCGTGCCAAAATCTCCCCTGAGGAAGCGTGCGATGAGCTCTCCGAAATAGGGTGCATCAGTCCTGGGGAAATGAATATAATTGTACTTGATATCTTTCCTGCCAAGATAATCGGTTAATAGCTTTATCTGTGTAGACTTTCCGGCTCCGTCAAGACCCTCAATAACTACGATTTTCATTCAATCGGGTTTATTAATACAAATGTAACTAAATATGCCTTTCTGAGGAAGAAGCTGTGACTTAAACTCTCTGAATTTGATAATTATTCCTGTTGTCTCTTTTTGCATTGATATGAACTATGAATATCAGTCTTATATTTATTATTTTTAGAGCGGCAGTAATTAAAACTCCGGTAATTGGAACGACACAGGCTGATAAATTTGGGAGGCAGGCTGATGGACTGCACCAGGCCTCTGGTAATGGGCGTTATAAACATTACACCCGACTCATTCTATCAAGATTCTAGACATGATTCAGTCAGCAGGGTATTAGAGACCGTTGCCCGCATGGTTGAGGAAAAAGCAGATATAATTGATGTTGGCGGATACTCAACAAGACCAGGTGCTGATGAGGTTCCTGTGAAAGATGAATTAGAAAGGGTCATTGGAGCGTTGACGTCTATCAGAAAAGAGTTTCCTGAATTGGTTCTTTCAGTAGATACTTTCAGATCATCAGTGGCGAAAGCAGCCAGATCAGAGGCCGGGGTGGACATAATAAATGATATTTCGGGGGGGATGCTTGATGATAACATGTTCAAACTGGTTGCCACATTGAATATCCCGTATGTGATGATGCACATGCAGGGAACACCTGCAACCATGCAGAAAAAACCGGTGTATAATGATGTTGTTTCTGATATTATTGAATGGTTTGGTAAGAGAATCTCACTTTTGGAAGAAGCCGGGGTCAGGGATATAATTGTTGATCCGGGTATTGGTTTTGGGAAAACGACAGAACAGAATTATGAGATTATCGGGAGGCTTGCCGAGTTTGAAGTGGTCAGCCGGCCCCTGATGGCAGGTGTGTCACGTAAATCGTTGATATGGAAAACACTCGGGACTACTCCTGGTGAGGCTCTGAATGGTACTACAGCGCTTAATATGGCGCTTCTAATCAATGGAGCTGCTATTCTCAGAGTTCATGACGTACGGGAAGCTGTAGAGACTGTCAGTTTGTATCATAAAATATCGGGAAGCGGTTTATAGCCCGGAGGTTTTATTACTTTTGTCTTTAAATGTAGAGTTTCGATGCTTCAGATCAAGGTTCTTGATATCGTTGACATATTGCTGGTAGCAATAATCCTTTTTCAGCTTTACCGTCTTATAAGAGGGAGTGCTGCATTCAGCATTTTCATCGGAATATTCTTTGTCTATATCTTCTGGTTGATTGTTAAGGCCCTGAACATGGATTTGATAGGCAGTATTCTTGGTCAGGTAATCGGAGTCGGTGTTATTGCGCTTATTATTGTTTTTCAACAGGAGATCAGGAGATTCCTGTTGGTGATTGGCAACCGGTATATGAAAGGTAACAGGTTTTCTTTTTCGGCCTTTTTCCCGGAAGGCAGGGATGAACCATCATCACAGACTGAAGCCGAAGAGATTATAAGGGCAGTCGATTCAATGTCGGCGAGTCGTACAGGGGCGCTTATTGTAATCGGGCGGAAGAGTCAGCTCGACAGTTTTGCCGAAAGCGGAGAGAGGATAGAGGGGAAGATCAGTTCTGCTCTGATAGAGACTGTCTTTTTCAAGAACAGCCCGCTTCATGACGGTGCCCTGATGATACAGAACACAAGTATTGTGGCGGCCCGGTGTCCGTTACCGGTTACAGACAGAACTGGATTGCCTCCCCGGTTTGGGATGAGGC
>JAWOIF010000197.1:0-13248 GCA_046484805.1 Bacteroidales bacterium | reverse complement strand
CTCCTCGGCGGGACACTGAGGCTCTTCACCGAGAAGGTATTCGAGGGTTCCTACTTCGGGGCACCCCAGGAGACATATCTTTACATAACTGCTGCGATGCCAATGGGAACAACAATTGAGCAGGCCGATGCCACAGTCGCGGTTATGGAGAGGTTTCTTTCGCAATTCCGCCAGGTCAGATTCTTCAGGAGTGAAATAACGCCTCGTGATGCAACAATCACAGTCTACTTCACCAGGGAACACCAGCACAGTTCTTTTCCCTACATCTTAAAGGGCGACGTCATTTCGCTGGCCGTTGAAACCGGTGGTGCCTACTGGAATGTTTCTGGCTTTGGAGACCCCTTCAGCAATACTGTGTATGAAGGTACCGGAGAGTATTACATTCGCATGCAGGGATACAATTATGACAGGCTGAGTGAACTGGCCGGGCACTTAAGCAGAGTCTTGATGGAGAACCCTCGTAACCGGGAGGTATTTATAATGTCTGAACCCTCATGGCGCAGGCCTGACAATGTGGAATTTAATATGACTGTAGACAAAGACCGTGTGCTGGTGTCCGGACTCCCGATAAGCGCCGTCACTGCAGAACTTCGTGAAAGATCTCTATACCAGCCCTTGTTTGCCACGATGAAAACACCTTCCGGCAATGAGAATATCAGGCTCCGGAGAGGTGGCACGGACGATCATCTCTGGTCGTTGGCACGTGCACCGGTAGTAAAGGATTCGCTGTTTTTCAGGCTGGAAGGTGTATCTCGCATTGTGCGGGAGACAACAGCACCTGTTATAGCCCGCGAGAACCAGCAGTACCTAATGTATCTCAGGTTTGATTTCGTGGGAGCCGAGAAAACAGCACGCAGGCATATAGAAGAAAACCTTGAAGCATTCCGCGGATACCTGCCGTTGGGTTACGCTGCTATACCAGATCCCGGCAGGTTCTACTGGTGGTGGCAGGAAGACAAAAGCCATTACTGGCTTCTTGGACTGATTATTGTAATTATCTGGTTCATCTGTGCAATACTGTTTGAATCATTTCTGCAACCTTTTGCTGTGATTATGACTATCCCAGCGGGATTTGCAGGCCTCTTCCTGACATTCTGGATTTTCAAGCTGAACTTTGACCAGGGGGGATTTGCCGCCATGTTAATACTATGCGGAATAACAGTGAACGCTGCAATTTATATCCTCAATGACTTCAATGCGTTGGTCAGGGCTAACAGTGGCAGAGACCGCACTGTCATAAAACTATACCTCAATGCCTTCAATTATAAAATTATACCGATCTTACTGACTGTTATCTCAACCGTTACAGGTTTTATACCCTTCCTCACAGGAGAGAGGCAACCATTCTGGTTTGCCCTTGCTGCAGGGACTATAGGTGGCGTGATTTTTTCCATTGCAGGAATATTTTTCTGTCTGCCCTTGTTTCTAAGTCTTGCGGGTACATCCAAAGACCTTAAAATAAATTTGAAGCACGAAAAGAATACAGAGCCATGAAGAATTTACAGCTTTTTTTGATTATCATCCCACTGTCATCCTTTGTATGGTTTTCCTGCAACAGGACTCCGTCAGACGGATCAGGCACTTATGCCACCGAACAAACTCTGGTGCCAGCTGATGATGCCAGGGAGGTGGGGATCATCGTACTGCGCCCCGGAGATTTTCGCCGCGATATTGTAAGCAACGGCCGGTTGACTGCACTCAACAAAAGTGACCTTGAATTCAGAACCCGGGAAAGGATTGCCTCTATAAAGGTCCGGAACGGCGACCTTGTTGCATCGGGAGATATCATCGCATCCCTTGACACCTTCTCGCTGAATAATGCCCTCCTGCTGAGTCGTGATCAGTATAAGAAGTCTTTACTCGAGTTTCAGGATCTGCTTCTTTCACGGGGATACAGCAAAACCGACACTTCCCTGATTCCCCCCGCAGTTGTTACGGCTACACGTGTGCGAAGCGGGCTCGATAAAGCAATCGCTGACCTCCGAATGGCTGAATATAACCTTGAGCAAGCTAACCTGAGGGCTCCGTTTAAGGGAGTAATAGCTGATCTGTTTGCCCATGAAAATGAAATGTCAGTCCCTGGCAAAACCTTCTGCAGTGTCATTGATAACAGCAGGTTCATCGCATATTTCCCGGTGCTTGAAAGTGAAGTATCGTCCCTGCGCAAAGGACAGACGGTAAGAATAGAACCATTCATGACTCCGGGAGATGCATATCCGGGTAAGATTACATCTATAAATCCCGTGGTTGATAACAACGGGATGGTGAAGATCGGTGCTGTGGCTGATAATCGTAAAGGTGAACTGTTTGAGGGCATGAATGTGAAAGTGATTGCAGGAGAGGTGGTTGGTGGGCAATTAGTTATCCCCCGGCAGGCTGTAGTGCTCAGAAGCGAAAGAAAAGTAGTTTTCACCTGCAGTGGTGGAAGGGCTAAATGGGTCTATGTGACAACCGGACTGGAGAACATTGATTCCTATACTGTAACAGAAGGACTGAGGGAAGGGGATACTGTCATAGTCAGGGGAAATTTCAATCTGAATCATGATTCAAGAGTGGTTGTCAAGTAATTGCAAGGAGAGCCAATGGTCAGGTTTCTGATATCGCGCCCCGTAGCTGTCATGATGACTTTCACGGCAGCGGTGATCCTCGGCCTCGTTGCATACCGGGCAATACCGGTATCGCTGATGCCAGACATACCCATACCGGAGGTGACTGTGACTGTCTCCTATCCCAACAGCACGGCCAGGGAACTGGAAAATACAGTTGTGAGGCCGCTTCGTGCACAGGTGATGCAGACAGGTCACCTCAGCGAACTGCGAAGTGAGACACGTGACGGTAGCTCAACGCTGACTCTCCGGTTTGACTACGGAACCAATGTAGACTATGCCTTTATTGAAGTAAATGAGAAGATTGATGCAATAATGACATCAATGCCCCGTGACATGCAGCGGCCGGGAGTCATTAAAGCCAGCGCAACCGATATACCTGTCTTTTATCTGAATCTGTCGCTCGGGGAAACAGAAGGGGATGGCGAGGAGATTACCAGGTTCATGGAACTGAGCGAATTTGCTGAAACCGTGATCAGGAAGAGGATAGAACAGCTCCCTGAGGTAGCCCTGGTAGATATCAGCGGCACCGTGTCACCCCAGGTGGTCATAGAACCTGTGCCGGAACTGATGAAAAGTATGGGCTTATCACTGAGGGACATTGAATCTGCTCTTGCTGAAAACAACATAAGTGCCGGAACAATGACTGTGCGTGACGGGCATTACCGTTACAACATAAGGATATCATCACTGCTCCGTGACCAGAATGATGTTGCTGATATCCGCCTCTCTGCCGGCGACAAGATAATCCGGCTCAGTGAGATTGCCAATGTGAATCTGGTCCCTGAAAGAAGCGATGGCCTCTTTCTGGCAGACGGTCACAGGGCAATTTCCATGGCAGTTATAAAACAGGCAGATGCGCGGATAGCAGGTATGAAACTTAAAATCCGTGAGCTGGTAAGCCAGTTTGAAAGTGATTACCCCGGAACAGCTTTCAAGGTATCACAAGATCAGACAAGACTTCTGGATTATTCAATATCAAACCTGAAAAGCAATCTCTTGCAGGGGTTGGTACTGGTAATCCTTGTCGTAGTGTTCTTTATACATGACATCAGACTCCCCCTCCTCATAGGATTCTCACTCATGGTCTCAGTCATTATTTCCCTGCTCTTTTTCTACCTGGTGGGCATGTCAGTGAATATTATCTCTCTTGCAGGGCTCATACTTGCTGCCGGAAATATGATGGATAACTCCATAGTGGTTACGGATAACATAACCCAGTACCGTGAGCGCGGTCTGGCTCTCAGCGATGCATGTGTTACAGGAACCAATGAGGTCCTGCTGCCACAACTGAGTTCAATGCTCGTTAATGTTGCTGTCTTTGTCCCACTCGTTTTCCTGAGCGGGATTGCAGGTGCACTCATGAAGGATGAAGCCATGTCTGTCTTAATCGGGCTTTCTGTCTCATATATCGTAGGTATAACATTTATGCCTGTTATCTACAGGCTTACATATTCCCGCATATCCTATGGACGGGGATTGTTTCCCGGATTGCGGATAAAATTCATGCAATTCAAAAGAAGACCGGAGACGAGTGAAGCAAAGACAAAAGGGTTCTATGAGAAAGGGCTTGAGTTCGTTTTCAGCCATAAGACAGTGTGCATTATCCTTTTCCTGCTGATGATACCTGCCGGTATTCTTGTGCTCCGGTTCCTTGAGAAAGAAAAGATGCCGCAGTTTTCCCAGGTTGAAACAATTGCATCTATTGAGTGGAATGAGAACATTGATCCGGCTGAAAACCGAAGGAGGGTTGAGGGCCTGCTTGCCCCGGCAGAAGACAGGATCATTCAGAGTAATGCATTTATAGGGCAACAGCAGTTCATGCTCAGCCGTGACAGGGTGCTTTCACCGTCTGAAGCCAGATTGTATCTTGAGTGCGCCGGTTCAGATGATCTTGCCGTTATTATTAATATGATACGGACCAGGATCAGGTCTGAATATCCGATGGCAACGGTTACATTTGAACCTCCAGTTAATATCTTTGAAAAGCTCTTCACCGGAAATGAATCTCCCCTGGTAGCAGAGCTTACAATGGAGAATACTGCCCTGGAGCCGGATCTTCCTGCGCTTGAAGATTTGAACGTTCAGCTTAACAGTAACCCTGAATTAAGGGCATCTAACAGGATCCCGCTGCAGGAACATCTTGTTATTGAGCCGGATATGGAGCGGTTGCTGCTTTATGATGTTGATTATAATGACCTCGTAAAGGTAATAAGGACAGGACTGTATGAAAACAAAGCTGCAACACTCCAGTCATTCACCCGGTTTATCCCTGTTGTGATGAAAGGTGAGGAAGCTTCTCTTTATGAGGTCCTTGAAGGTTCCCGGGTCAGGAACAGGAGGGGAGAGGATATAAATGTCAGTTCATTGATCAGGATAAGCCGAAGCCAGGATCTGAAAACAATAGTTGCGGGCAGGCAGGGAGAGTATGTGCCGCTTGAATTCTCTCCTGATAGACGGGAAAAGGATCTGTTCATTGATCAGATTAGCACAAAGGTAGAGCAGAGTTCACTCTTCGAAGTGAGATACTCCGGCACTCTGTTTTCAGATATTAAGCTTCTGAAGGAGATGGTTATACTGCTTCTGATCTCTCTTCTATTACTCTATTTTATCCTTGCTGCGCAGTTTGAGTCATTGATCCAGCCCCTTATAGTGCTTGCGGAGATCCCTGCAGATATAGCTGCCGCCCTGTTTACCCTGCTTATTGCAGGACAGACCCTGAATATAATGTCAGCCATTGGAATTATTGTGATGACAGGCATCATAATAACCGACTCTATTCTGAAGATAGATGTCTTCAATAAACTAAGGAGGCAGGGTTATTCTCTTGATGAGGCTATCCGTGAGGGAGGTCACAGGCGTTTCAGGGCAATTGTCATGACTGCGCTGACAAGCATCCTTGCAGTATTGCCGCTGCTCTTCAGCAATGACATGGGAAGTGAGCTACAGAAGCCATTCTCATACGCACTGATAGGAGGAATGACAATGGGAACGGCCGTCAGCCTGTTCATCCTTCCGCTGATATACCGGATGATATACAGAAATGCTGCCCCGGTGAAAGACCGGAATATTGAAGCAGGAGAACAATCATAAGAATCATTGCCATGGGCAGACTAGTCTTTTGTTAATCAGGGTGATGCCCCTTGGTCAATGTTTAAAATATAAGCATGGGATTCATTCTTGTTTTACCTTGTTTATGTCACAAACATGTCGTTCGTGCCAAAATCATGTCGTTCATGCCAAAATCATGGCGTTCATGCCGGGAGGTATTGACTCGCAGTTGTTTTAGGCTTTACTTTGTAAGAGAGAGAGGATTCTTATTGTCTAACTAAAAATCTTAATGGTATGAAAAAGAGACTAAAGATTTTACTGTTTAGTTGTTTGCTAATAGGTAGTACTGCTTTTTTTAGGGTATCGAAGGCTGATCATTGTGTTAATTGCAGCATGACTTTTACCGGCATATGCGTCTATTATGACCAGAACAATCAAAGATGTGAGAGTTCATCTGGCCTTATGAACTGTTGCGGGACTTTCGTTGAGCTTCAACAATAACTGATTGGAGAATTTGATGGTTATTTTCGATCAGTGTCAGGCCTTATTTGTGTTTATGGTTCTGCTTCTCCCGGCGTGTAAGGAGAAGCAGAATTGTAGATACGAATACTCCTTGCAGAAAACCGGCGAAAAAATATTTCTGTTGGATGATGACACCTCTCCGGTGAGCATGTCGACAACTTATTTCGAAAACGCTGATAAGCAATTCTACCTGCACTTAAATGATCACAGGTCAAAATATCTTGTGTATGACTATAAAGACGGAAGCTTGTTAAGCAAGTTTACCTTAAGCAGATATCAGAATCCATATGGTTGGCATATTATAAATTTTGATACGATTTTTCTTTGTGCCAGAGGCATTGAGAATCTGATCTTTATCGCTGATTCTTCGGGCAATCAAAAATACAGGAAGAGTACGGAATCAGACCTTTATGATCTGACGATACCAGAGGTACTCTGTTCCCCTACAAATCCTGTTCTGTTCAGGGGAGATACGTTGTTCTATTCCAGAATCGTAGTTGGTGTTGATACGCGAATTATAAAACGATCTGACATAGTTTTAGGGGGCGCTTACAATATAATGACCGGTGAACGCTACAATTTTCTATATAATCCATATTTCATGTTCGTTAATAATTATGGTGGTATACATTATTGGTACAATCATACCTGTTTCAGTGAGGAAGAGATGATCGTGAGTTTTCCGGCATCAAAGTACCTCTACAAATATTCATTGAATAATTTCGCAAGTGACAGCGTGATTTGTGCCAGTGATTATTTTGAAGATATAAAGCCAATGACCCGGAGTCTCAGGTCAGTCAATTATTCCCAGGAAGAATCAGCACGCTATTATGCCTCTTCGCCATCATATTATGCCATATTTTATGATAAATACAGGAAATTGTACTACAGGCTGGCAGAGTTGCCCAACAGGAAAAATGAATTTGACACCGGCAAGCCGATGGAATCTGTAAGAAAAAGACAGACAATAATAGTCCTTGACAAGAATTTCAATAAAATCGCAGAAACATATATAGGGAAGTCTTATCGTATTATCAGCACTCTGATTACTCCTGACGGATTGCTTCTCAACCGTCGTGAACCGGATGAATCCAGAATGACATTCGATATCTATCAACTTGTTAAAAATGAGATATAAAATACGATCTGTTTTTATTACGATAATCATTCTGACATTGTTTTCATGTAAAGCTGATTTACAGAAAACGCAGCTGGTTAGGAGGCTAAAAAATGATTTTGGCAAGAATAGTCTGTTTGAAGCTGTCCTTCTAATTCCTGAAGCCGGTTGTCCGGGATGTATTACCATAGCCGAAAAGTTTGCAAAAGAGAATATTGCAAATGAGAAGATACTATACCTTTTTACCAGAATCAATTCGGAAAAAACATTGCGTTCTAAGCTTGCCACTAAGGAAGATCTTCCACGCAACATTTATTTTGACAGGGAGAACAAATACTCGCTCAATCCGGAGTATCCTCTGTCAGAATACCCGCTTGTACTGTATTTCAACTTCGACGGAAAAACTACATTGGATCCAATAACCCCGGACAATCATGAGGCTTATGAAAAGTTACTAAAGCATATTGGAGACAGAATCCATCTTTATGACCTGACCCATGCATTAGAGGCAGATGTGTCCGTTACCGGCCTCAGTGATCTCTGCAGTGGAATAAAATACATTCCACTGGGTTGTAATCAGGATGCCCTGCTTTCAACTGTCCTGTCTTACTGGACAGATAGTGGGAAAATATTTATCAGTGACACAGAGGGGAAAATAATTGCATTCAACTCTGATGGAATCCCTTCGGGACAGATCGGAAGGAAAGGAGAAGGGCCTGAGGAGTACAGGACCCTGGTTGGTGGTAAATTTATCCTTGACAAAAAGCGTAAAGAAGTGATAATACCGGATATGGGTGGAAAAAAACTGGTATTTTATAATTACAATGGCTTATTTCTCAAATCAGTTCCTCTCAATTATATTCCTGATGATTTGTCCATATTTAATGACAGCCTGTTGTTGATTCAGACACAACCCTTTCAGGATCTGCAGAATCAGATTTGCAGTATTGTTATCATTGACCGTAGAGGAGGCCACATAGCCTCCATCCCCGCCGGACAGATTCCCAGCCTCAATTTCATATCCTCTGCAAAACTTGATGCAACGTTTGAAGAAGTTTGGTTTGAGGAACCTTATAATGATACTATTTACCAGATCGGAGCTGATTTTACTAAACATCCTTCTGTTGTGGTTCAAATGGGCAAGTACAAGCCTCCGATAGAAATTTTCGGAGACATTAGTCGCTGGCCTGAATATTCACAAAAGTTTGTTTTTAACAGATACCTGTTTCATCACGGTCAGGATTTGTGGTTTAGTTTTTATAAGCACACCACCCTTTACAGTGGTTTCTTCAGGTATTCTGACGGAAAACCGGTTTTATTATTCAGGGGGCAGCGGGGTGGAGGAATTACTGATGATATTGACTCCGGTCCGCCCTTCAATCCCTTTTTTAAAGCCGGTGATGAATTTATGATTGATTTCATTGAGCCATCAGAACTACTTGAAAAAAAATACGAAACTATCCGGCCCGAGTCTCCTCTAAGAGAGATAAGAGAAAATATCAGTTCGGAGAATAACCCCATAGTCAGACTCCTCATAAGATGATTGCGAAAAAGTCAATTAAACTTGATAACTATATTCATAGCCTGAGAAAAGATGTTAATGTGGTCACAAATAATTGGTGATACTTAAAGGATTGAGGATTAAATTTGGATTGTTTGTGCTTCGGTCCAGCGGAACAGTGCATTCTTACTTATTGCAGCCAGGGGTGTGAGGGAGTCATTATTGCAGAGGAATGATATGGATTTAGGCTTATTAGCTAGCAATGGTTAACGGCCTATTAATGTTACCCAGGATGTTGAGGTGGATAATCAATGGTGTAGAGGTGATGAATTGCTTGTTATTTCTTTTGAAAGAAATAATAAGCTCTATACTACAGTTGATTTCGCTGGGTTTAAGGCAACCACAGCTAAAAGTAATTTTCACAGGAAGACGGAGTCACCCCCGACAAATCCCGATCCGGAACAATTCCTAAGGTATTCAATTGAAACACCTTCTCATACTGGGATTACTTATGACAAATACAGAGATGTCTATTACAGAATTTGCTATCATGGAAAAACTACCGGGAAGGATGACAACTTGATCCAACTGGCTTCATTCAAACCTTCTTATTCAATTCTTATTCTTGACAATCACCTGGAAGTAATTGGCGAAACTCTGTTGCCTGAAAACCAGTTCTATCCGGAAGAGTATTTTATTGCAAAGGAAGGTTTGTACATTTCATAAAATACAGTTTTCAATGAGAATTATGATGAAAATTATCTGACTTAAAGGTTATTACGGCTTACAAAGCGATAACAGGCATTGAAAGCATTAGACATTCTCTGACAAGGTTACAGTCATTTGTTTTATTTCAAAATGTTTCTAACTTTCGTGAAGAACCAAACACGGATCATGATCAGTGATAAGTTATTGAATCCCAGAAGTATTGCTGTTATTGGCGGCTCTGATGACATTACCAAAGCTGGCGGCAAGGTCCTGAAGAACCTTCTCGCTGGCGGTTTCAGCGGAGAGATATTTGTTGTCAATCCAAAGGCATCTGAGGTACAGGGCATTACGACTTATCACGAAGTGTCGCAACTCCCTGACACTGATATGGCTATACTCGCTGTAGCCTCGAAATACTGCCCGGCCATAGTACGCACTCTTGCCCATGAAAAGAAGACGGGCGGATTCATCATTCTCTCTGCCGGGTTCAGCGAGGAGGATGAAGAGGGTGCCGCTCTTGAGAGAGAGATTGTGGAAACAGTCAGGCAGACCGGCGGGTCGCTCATCGGTCCCAACTGTATAGGATATCTGAATAACAATTATCACGGGGTATTCACTGAGCCCATACCCCGGCTGTCAGCAAAGGGCATCGATTTTATTTCCGGCTCAGGGGCCACGGCGGTATTTATTCTTGAGGCAGCTATAACCAGCGGGCTTCCTTTTTCCAGTGTATGGTCAGTGGGCAACAGTGCCCAGATAGGGGTTGAAGATGTGCTGGAACACCTTGATCTCACCTTTGACCCTGAAACCAGTTCGGCAATAAAGCTGATGTACATCGAAAACATTGCGGACCCGGCCAGGTTCCTTAAGCACTCCTCATCTCTTATAAGGAAGGGCTGCCGCATTGCGGCCATCAAGGCCGGCACTTCGGAAGCGGGCTCTCGTGCAGCCTCATCGCATACCGGAGCAATGGCATCACCTGACACTGCCGTTGAGGCGCTGTTACGTAAAGCAGGTGTAGTCAGATGTCACAACCGTACAGAGCTCGCTTATGTGGCCGCACTTTTTACCTACAAACAGCTAAGCGGGAAAAGGATAGCAATCGTTACACATGCCGGTGGACCCGCAGTGATGCTTACAGATGCACTGAGCGAGGGAGGGATGGAGATACCTCACCTCGAGGGTGAGGCCGCTGACCGCCTTCTGGAAAAACTCTACCCTGGATCATCGGTGGCAAACCCGATAGATTTTCTGGCGACAGGCACAGCTGAGCAACTGGGTATTATCCTCGATGCGTGCGAGAACGATTTCGACGAGATCGATGCCATGGCTGTCATCTTCGGCAGTCCGGGGCTCTTCCCGGTTGACGATGTCTACAGCCTTCTGCATGACAAGATACGAAGCTGCAGCAAGCCGGTTTTCCCAATAATGCCTTCGATAATAAACGTCAAAAGGGAGATAGCCGAATTTATAGCCCATGAAAATGCGATATTCCCTGACGAGGTGCTGTTCGGAAGAGCCCTGTGCAGGGTGCAGGCTACACCCGGGCCTTCAGTTACGGAGGCAAACGACGTCAGAGCCGACAGATCCGCCATAAGAGCGGTAATTGACGGTGCAGGTGATGGATACCTTCCACCTGAAAAAGTGAATCTTCTGCTTAATGCTGTTGGCATTACTACTGTCCCCGAAAGTGTGGCTTCATCTGCTGAGGCTGCTGTCAGGGCGGCAGACGAAATGGGGTACCCTGTTGTGATGAAGGTCGTTGGTCCGGTGCATAAGTCTGATATTGGGGGAGTAACCTTGAATATAGGCAACGCCGCAGAAGTACATGCCGAGTTTGTCCGGATGATGAAGCTCGCCGAAGTCACAGCAGTGCTTGTGCAAAAGATGATCAGCGGCATGGAGCTGTTCTGCGGCGCCAAGCGGGAGGGGAGGTTCGGACACCTCGTGATGGCAGGAATGGGAGGCATCTTCATTGAGGTCTTCAGGGATGTTGCCACGGCTCTGATACCCGTGTCGGAGCAGGAGGCCGGATCAATGATCAGGTCGCTGAACTCATATAAGATAATCAAAGGTACACGAGGCGCGGCCGGCGTTAATGAGGAGGCTTTTGTCAGGGTGATCACCTCGATCTCTGACCTGCTTACGGTGGCGCCGGAGATCTGCGAAATGGATATCAATCCTCTGCTTGGTACGCCGGAGCAGATTGTGGCGGTGGATGCACGAATTAGAGTCGGCAGTCTTCAGTCTTCTGTCGGCAGTCAGAATCAGACAGGGTCTGAAGGTCCGAAGTCTGAAGGGTAGTCAAATCTAAAATATAAAATCTAAAATCGCACATCGCCAATCGTAAATTTATATGAAGCGTTCTGATATACTGTTTATCGTTGTTTTTGCCGGATTGTTCCTGCCGTTTATTCTATCCCATAAGCTGTATGAATTTTTCTTTTGGTTCAGCACCGAATGGGCTTTCACGGCGAGTTTCATAAAGTTTGCAATCCTGGCAACCTTGGGGGAGATGCTCGGCAGCAGAATCAGGAAAGGCGTTTATCTGCCGGCAGGATTCGGACTGATTCCGCGGGCACTCGTATGGGGCTTCCTCGGGGTGACGGTCAAGGCAGCCTTCATGATCTTCAGCGGCGGGGTACCACTTATTGCAAGCCACCTGGGAATGGAGAATACCGTAGCTGTTATGGCAGGACCGGTCACTGCTCCGAAGTTATTGCTTGCATTCAGCATCAGCTTCTTTCTCAACATCTTCTATGCCCCTGTCCTGATGGTGACCCACAGGGTGAGCGATCTTCATATTGCTGCGGCAGCAGGCGACAAACGCAAACTGCTGAAGGCACCGGATGTAACAAGTCTACTGGCTTCAATCGACTGGAACAGCATGTGGGGCATTATCCTTAAAAAGAGCATCCCCTTCTTCTGGATACCGGCACATACGGTTACCTTCCTGCTTCCTCCGCAGTTTCAGGTACTCTTCGCCGCACTGCTCAGCACCATGCTCGGAGTGATACTGGCGTTGGCGGCAGGCACGAATAGGCAATAGCAGGAATTAAGAATTAAGAATTAATAATTAATAATTAATAATTAATAATCAGGAACTTACAACTACTGCCTACTGCCTACTGCCTACTGCCTGAAAGGACTGCCGTCCCGACACTTCGTGTGCGGGATTGAGACTCCTCCTGGGCAGGAGCCTCAAACTGTTGACAATCCCACTATTGCCTATTGCCTATTGCCTATTGCCTTTGAAGACTGAGGACTGAAGACTGACCTTTAGACTTTACGGACTTTCGACTTTATGGACTTTACGGACTTTCGACTATTTAATATGACAAATAGCAGCAATCGTTCTCTTATAAATTTATACCTTGGTGCCACAGATGAGGGCTCTAAATAGAAAATTTATGAAAAATACCCCCATAAATCGTCAAACAGTAAGCAGGGCTGTCACTTCGAGCGGCATCACCGATATTGGTTATGCGAGTATCCGCGAGATAGTCAAGCTGGTAAATGTCCTGATTAAGGAGACCGGTGTCGAATTCATACGGATGGAGATGGGTGTGCCCGGACTCCCATCGGCAGAGGTGGGGATAAAAGCTGAGATAGAGGCGCTGAACAAAGGTGTCGCATCAATATATCCTGACATCGAAGGGCTGCCGGAAATGAAGACCGAGGCAGCCCGTTTCGTGAAGAACTTTCTCGATGTGGAGGTGCAGCCTGACTCCTGTCGGGACACA
>JAWOIF010000186.1:0-5470 GCA_046484805.1 Bacteroidales bacterium | reverse complement strand
TTTTCCTTCAAAGGCTCTTCAGACAGATCGAGCATATGAGAACTGTACAGCGGCTTGCCGTTAGACTCATAGAACTCCTCACCTGCCTCTATAAGTTCTTCTATCCATGGAAGCAGCTTCTTTGCAGCATGATCGGTATGCATTATCACCGGAACCCCGTAGTATTCAGCAACGTTATGTACATACAACGCTCCGGCAATGGCGCCAGCAATGGCTCCTTCATGATTCTCCTTTGTAAGTCCCTGTCCGGCAAAGAAATGCGCTCCGCCATTTGAGAACTGGATAATCACCGGGGAGTTAACCGTCCTTGCAGTTTCAAGAACTGCATTGATAGAGCTTGTACCGATGACATTCACCGCCGGTATTGCGAAATTATTCTTGTTGGCATAATCAAATAATTTCTTTACGTCTTCGCCGAAGAGCACCCCCGGCTGTAGTTTTAAACCCTTATTACTCATAACCTTTAATTTTTGTGTGATCTTCAGCAAAGATAAGTAAATTAAGGGAGTTCATAGAGTTCATAAAGTTGAGGAGTGGCACATTCCCACATTAACTATTATCTTCGTAGTTTGAAAACGGATCAGTAGCTGGCAGTGAGGCATATCACACTCATAATGGTTCTGCTTATCGCAATTACGATGACTCTTCCGGCGCAGATGCGCCAGTGGTCACTGGAGGAGTGCATAGCCCATGCCCTCGAAAACAACACCGGAGTTAAGCAGCAACACCTCCAGACCCTCAGGCAGCAGAACCAGCTCACAATGGCAAGGCTGAGTCTTTTGCCTTCACTTTCCGGAACCGGATCGTGGAATATGGCTTTCGGGCGGGCACTTGACCAGACAACATATGAATTCATTGATAATCAGACTGTAGTCTCAGGGCAGATATATGCAGGAAGCAGCATCACACTTTTCAATGGACTGCGTAACTACAACAACATTGTAAAAAGCCGTTACGAGCTGGTGGCAGCCGGCTATGATCTTGAGCTGATCAAAGATAACCTCACTCTTAATGTCACCCTTGCATACCTCCAGATATTGCTGTCACGGGAGCTGGTGTCAGTAGCCGAAAGCCAGTTGGAACTGACCCGTCAACAGATAAAAAGGATAACTGACATGGTTGAGACAGGCGGACTTACCCGTGGCAGCCTGCTGGACATACAGGCCCAGCTTGCAAGGGAGGAGATGCACCTTACGGCCATGCGCAACAACCTGGATCTTTCAATGCTGGCACTTACCCAGCTGATGGATATTGAAACAGTTGATGGTTTCGATATTTTTACGCCCATGGAAGTTGAAGGGGGAGAAGAGACTGGGGCAATAAACAACAGTACTGCAGATATTTTCAGTAAGGCACTGGCAAACCGTCCGGAGATATTGTCAGCCGAAACCAGGCTCAGGATAGCAGCTTTGAACCTCAGGATAGCACGGGGCGGACAGAGTCCGAGGCTGGCACTCAGCAACGCTTTCAGCACCGGATGGTCAGATGCCAGAAGGAGGCTTCTCAATGACGATCCGGCGAATCCTGTTTACGGTTACTACTCACCTGTCGAACAGTTTGCCGACAATATCAATTATGGTATCGGACTGAGTCTTTCAGTACCACTTCTGAACGGATGGCAGGTGCGTACCGGCATTAAGAATGCACAGCTAGAGGTAACAGAGAGGGATTATATACTTGAAGAGGCCCGCAAACAGCTTTACAGGGATATACAGCAGGCGATGGCAGATGCTGTGGCGGCGCGGAAGAGTTTTGAAGCCGGGGAAAAGGCTCTGGCAGCGCTTAAGGAGGCATACCGGTATGCAGAGGAGCGACTCAGTGTGGGTCTGGTAACACCGGCCGAGTACAACACGGCCAAGACGAACCTTCTGATATCGGAGTCTGAACTGCTGCAGGCAAAATATGAATTCTTGTTTAAAACCAGGGTGCTCGATTTTTACCAGGGGATACCAATATCGCTGAATTAAAGAGAGATATCTGCAATAATGACCAGTAAGACAGAAATGAAGAAAAGCAGAGCAGGGAACCAACCAGATACACCGATACTGTGCATTGAATCGGCCACCGGTGTATGTTCGGTCGCCGTCTGTGACAGTGAAGGCATAATAGCAATGAAGGAGAGTGGTGATGAGAGGGCTCATTCGAGACTGCTTGCCCCCTACGTTAAGGATGTCCTTGACGCTGCCGGGTTTGAAGCGGACCAGCTGGCTGCTGTTGCTGTCAGCCGGGGTCCGGGTTCATACACCGGCCTGCGCATAGGCGTCTCAATGGCCAAGGGCCTTGCCTACGGAGCCGGCCTGCCCCTTATAGCTGTCGACACCATGTTGTCGATGTATCATTCATTGCTGGCCGGACATCCTGAATTTGCTGATCAAGACTCTGCAGAACACTTTGTTCCTATGATCGATGCCCGGAGAATGGAGGTGTATCACTCGGTTATCAACAGTGAGGGGATTGTTACAGGTGCAGTTGAGGCTACAGTTGTTGAAGAGGATACTTTTACTTCTCTGCTTGAGGCCGGAAGGGTTGTCTTTTTCGGCAACGGAGCCGACAAATGCAGGGAGGTTATAAGGCACCCAAATGCCATTTTTGTTGATGGCGTGCATCCATCGGCAGCGGCAATGCGGGGACCGGCGCTAAGGGCTTTCGAAGAAAAGAGATTTGAAGATGTGGCATACTTTGAGCCATATTACCTGAAGGATTTTCTGGCGACAATACCGAAAAAACTACTCCCATGAAAAATTGTGGCATGCTTTTTTCATTGTCATGTAAGATCAGATGAAACAAATGGACAGATTCACAATAGCGATTTTGCTTCTTATGCTTACAGGTGGCCCCGTGTTCCCTCAAAATCCCGGTTCCCCCTATAAGCCCGGAGAAAAGGCGACCTACATTATTCATTACGGGATAATCAATGGCGGGGTGGCGACACTGGAGTTGAAGGATGCAACTCTTGAGGGTAAAAGGGTATGGCATTCGGTAATGAATATGCATACCACGGGTCTTGCGGATGCCATTTACAAAGTTCGTGACATTTACGAAAGTTACATTGACCCGGATACGGAGTTACCGATAAAGTCGATACGCAATATCAGCGAAGGGAAGTACCGGAAATATAACGAAGTGCTTTTTGACCGTACAACACGCAGCGACTCTGCGATTCTGCAGAGCGACCTGACAGGAACGCACATAACGGAGAAGGGAATTCACGATATTCTGAGTTGCTTTTACTGGTTCAGGAAGCGGTTCATGCCGTATGCGTATACTTTCAAGCCGGGCCAGGTGATTACGATAAACACGTGGTTCACTGATGAGTATTACCCGATCAGGATGCGTTACATGGGTTTGGATGAGGTTAAGACCAAGGCCGGCAAAATTATGTGCCATAAGTTTAATCCGGTTACGGAGGTCGGCAGGCTATTCAAAACTGAGGAGGATGTGTCGATGTGGTTTTCGGCTGATAAAAATTTTTTACCGGTTATGATTCGTTTTGATATATTTGTAGGGTCTTTCTCAGTTAACCTGGTTGACTATGAAGGACTCGCTTATCCGCTGGGAATTAAATAATTAATATACTTTTAACTGGATTGATTCTATGGCTACAACAGCTGATTTCAGAAACGGACTTGTGATTGAATTCAATAATGACCTCTGCTCCATCGTGCAGTTTCAACATGTTAAACCGGGGAAGGGGCCCGCTTTTGTCCGCACAAAACTTAAAAGCCTGACCACCGGCAGGGTTCTTGAGAATACCTTTGCATCAGGAGTAAAGGTGAATGTTGCACGTGTTGAGAGGAGACCTTATCAATACCTCTACAAGGACGAGATGTTTTATCATTTCATGCACAATGAGACCTATGAGCAGATAACGGTTCAGGAGTCGATGATTGAAGGGGCTGATCTTTACAAAGAGGGGCAGAATGTTGAGATAGTGGTTCATGCCGATACTGAGAATATTATGGCTGTTGAGTTGCCTCCTTTTGTGGTTCTTGAAGTGACATATTCAGAGCCCGGGGTAAAGGGTGACACCGCGACCAACACCCTCAAGCCTGTCACTGTTGAGACAGGGGCTACTGTAATGGTTCCGCTTTTCGTAAATACAGGCGACAGGATAAAAGTTGACACGAGAGATTATTCATACTCGGAAAGGGTGAAATCCTAGTTATGACGGAAGTACGAGGCAAAACATCGAAGGACAGGCTGAAGTTGTCGAAGTTCAAGCTCGACGCGCTGCTTGATGTTACCATGTCGATCAATGCCAATCTTCCGGTTGAGGGTCTGCTTGCCAGGTATGAGGAGATACTGCGCGAGAACCTGGGAATAGGTAAAATACTGATATACAAGTACAGCGAAAGGTGGGAATGCATTCTTAATGCCGGTTTTCCTCAGGGTATTGCCGATGGTATCGATGTTGAGGAACATCTGCTTCGATTTAAGGATATCTCATTTGATATTACCGGTGAGTGGTTTGAAGGGGTAGATATTATTATTCCGGTGTTTAACAACAACCAGCCACTTGCATATGTTCTGATAGGTGACATTGACGAAGAGGGCCAGGGAGTCAGTCCGGTTATAAAACATCTCCATTTCATTCAGACAATCTCGAGTATAATACTGGTTGCCATTGAAAACATAAGGCTGCACAAGGAGAGCCTGCTGCAGGAAGCCATGAAGAAGGAGCTTGAACTTGCAGCCCGGATGCAGAGCATGCTTATCCCGGATAACCGCAGCCTGCCGCATGGGGAGAGGTTCAGGGCTACGGGTTACTATCATCCCCACCTTGAGGTCGGGGGCGACTATTACGACTGTGTTAAGCTGTCTCCGTCGCGTTTCGGCTTTTGTATTGCCGATGTCTCGGGAAAAGGTATTTCTGCGGCGATACTGATGTCAAATTTTCAGGCAAGTTTCAGGGCGCTCTTCACTGACACCATTGATCTCGAGACGCTTATTCATAAGCTTAACGACATAGTGGTGGTAAATGCCAAGGGAGAAAAATTCATTACCGTTTTTGTGGGCCGGTACGATAGCAAAACTGGTGTGCTCGAGTATGTCAATGCTGCCCATAACCCTCCTGTACTTTATAATACTACAACCGGCAAGGTACTGCATCTTGACTCCTCGTGCGTGGGTGTGGGAATGCTTGATGAGATTCCCTATATGAAGGCTGAAACGATACAGATCGATAATCCTTCCAAGATAGTCTGTTACACCGACGGGGTTTCGGAGCTTAAGGAGGCTGACGGAACCGACATCGGGACAAAATATATTATCAGCAATATTCGCAACACCCTGCCGATTGAGCAGAACATCGAAGCACTGATTTCCGAACTGGGAATCCCTGACAACAATCCCTCAATGTTTGATGATGTGTCGGTAATTGCTGTGGAATTGGCATAGGAGAATGAGGGCGTATGAGGGCGTATGAGGGCGTATGAGGGCGTATGAGGGCGTATAAGGGCGTATAAGGGCG
>JAWOIF010000145.1:0-7387 GCA_046484805.1 Bacteroidales bacterium | reverse complement strand
CCCGGCGGCACAGGCACCTTTGACCTGCGCCTGACCCGCCGCGGCGACAATGCCTTTGTCGGGACGTACACGGGCACCTTCCGTGAGAAGAATGTCTCCGGCAAGGTCGTTGGCGAGGTCCGCCCGCCCCGGCAGGTGAGGCTGGCCGGCTACCACTTCTTCACGATTCGTTTCACGCATTCGCTCGGCGCTCGGCATAGCTCAAACAAGTTTGGCTCTGCTCTCACTTCTTCACGAATTCAACCCTGCGGTTATTGGCCTTACCTTCAGGAGTACTGTTATTGTCAAGCGGCATGGTTTCGCCCCATCCTTTTGACGTAAGACGGTCAGAATCAATACCCATGCCGGTCAGAGTGCTCAAAACGGTTGCGGCACGCTGCTCTGAAAGAGTCTGATTGAAAGCATCGTCACCGTCGCTGTCGGTATGACCTTCAATGCTCACATTGATATCAGGATGTTCGGCAAGCATCTTGTATATCTCGTTGAGAACACCCATTGATTCGGGCCGAAGGGTTGCCTTGCCAACGTCAAAGCGGATTCCGTTGGAAACGATCTTGCCATCCTGGAGGAAGCGGTCGTAATATTTGACACCGCCTTCTGCAATACGAAAGTTTTTTATATAGTAAATGTTATCGTTACCGGCATGGTAGGTATAGAGCGATAAGCCCGATGGATTGAAATCAAGATGTGGTATATTAATGAGCCTTATTTCATCCATATATGCTTTCAACTGTCCTCGGTTATAAGCGATGGCTATGTGCATCCATCGGCTTTTCGCCACGGTTTTATCGGGGTATTTACTCCTTACCTGTCCCATTATTATTTCGTCGTACCTTACATCAAGGTAGGTATATCCCGTACCACTCATTTTCTGATTTTTCCTGTCATATAAGTATATCTGAAACATCCCGTCACCGGGATAATAGAAATCGAACTCGATTGTAAAAACATCAGGCAGGTAATCTATTTCGGGATTTTTAAGGTAAGGAATAATTTCCGGGTGCCCGCTTCTCATCATAATTACGTTCGCACCGTCAAGTTCAGCTATCTCGACATTACCGGACCTAAGATCCCACCGTGACGGGAACTCGCCATTAACCTCTCCTTCGAGGTTATCCTCAAAAATAATTTTGTCACCTGGAACAAAATCGTATTTAGCCCAGCTAAGTGCAGGCTTTGCTTGTTCTACAGCCAGCTTGTCTTTTTCGGTTCCGGCAACAGCTGGTTTTTCAGTTGTATCCTTTTTCTCAACCTCGGCTGACTTTTTTTTCTTAAACAAATTACCAATTTCCTTTTCGATAGTATTGCCAATCTTCTTTTCCACATTTTTTACAGTCTTGGTCACCTGAGCCGGTGCCCTGTCAGAAAAAGCAAAAAGAAAAGCGACCATCATTGTTAAAATCAATACTCTTTTCATTGTTTCAGTTTTTAGTTATCATAAAATTCATTGAACTTATTTATTGCTTCAATTCTGTTACTTGCACCCAGTTTCCTGTATATCTTCTTAAGATGGTATTTTATAGTATCAGGTGATTTCCCAAGGATGGACGCAATACTGTTGTTAGTAAGGCCCGCCTTAACCAGAAGCAGTATTTGCGTTTCAGAGGAGTTTGCTTTCAGCATAACCTTCATTGATAATCTGATTTGATATAGTAAATTTCGGCATAGATCAGACTCGCCGTACTACCCCAACGGGTAGTTTTTACCCTGGAATAAGGACTATTTTAAAAACTCAGGAAAAGGTAATATAGCTGATAATGAGGCATCAGACCACCTCAGTCTGGTCATCCTTACACTTCAGAAGAGCCTGTATGCGGTTCTTTACATCAAGTTTGAGGTAGATATTCTTGATATGAAATTTTACTGTATTCTCTGAAATGAAAAGTTTTTCGCCAATGGTTGTATTTGAATATCCCCTGCCCAGATAATATAGAATTTCACTCTCTCTGTCAGTGAGTTTCCATTTTTTGTACATCTCTCCGGGCAGCTGAGAAGATTCATCCTGTTCCAATCCGTCAACACCATCCTGATGCTCCTGCCTGATAATGAAGAACTGCAACTCCTTATTCATCTGTTGCAGCTTCTGGTTCTTGTTCCTTATCCAGAACCAGGCTGCCAGAATAATAATAAGGCTTGACAAGGCCAATATTCCGATTATAAGGACCTGTAGCCTGATCCTGTTCTCTTTCAACAGGTTGGATTGCTCAAGTATCTGTATCTGTTGTTCATTTTTCTCGGTCTCATAACGCACGAGCAGTTCAGCCACCTGTTGCTTCGATTCAGCCTGATTTATCTTTTCATTAATAGTATGGAACTCCTTAAGATAGTCGTAGGCTAGAGCTTTCCTTCCTGTTTCAAAATAAATATCATTAAGCAGGCCGGCTGCAGAAGCGATTATCGCCTGATTGTCCTGCGATACTGCCAGTCTATATGCCTCAGAACCATTTTCAATAGCTATGCTAAAATCCTTACTACTTAGATGAAAGTGGCCAAATGCTGTCAGATATGAAGACAGGCCCGGATCATTAATCCTTCTGGCAATATCAACCGCTGTCGATAAATAATAATCTGCTGAATCGAGATCACCCTTTTGCATATAAATCGAACCGATCTTATAACATGCTGAAGCAATACCTGACGGATAATTCATTGTCTCATTCAAATGGAGGCTCTGACTCAGATAATAGACTGAACTGTCAAGCTGATCAAGGGCCGCATATATTCCTGATATATTATTCAGGCACTTACTCAGCTCCCAAATTTCTCCCTTACTCTCTGAAATTGCTGCTTTCCTGAAGTTGAATTCCAGTGCTTTATCATACTCTTTCTGGTAGTCATACATCAGGGCCAGAGAACCATAAGCAATAGCCAGACCGGTCGAGTCGTTTTTCAATTCCCAAAGTTTCAGTGCTTCATAATAAGACTCCATTGCCTTACTATAAATCAGCTTACTCTTGTATATATTCCCAAGGGTATTAAGTGCATCTGCCCAAAAAGCAGTATCATTAACTGAACGGGCCGTCTCAATTACCATATTGGTCATCTCAAGTGCAGCATCTGAATCGCCCTTTTGCCTTGCCAGATGTATAAGTGTATTCATCGCATTCAGCATTCCGTTATCATCGCCGGTCTCCCTGAAATTATCCACACTCATCCTGCTATATTTCTCCGATTCATCCAGATCGCCCATAAGGCTGTAAACATAGGCGAGGCAATAAGCCGCGCGGGCCACTCCGCTGGCGTCGTCAATATTCCTGTAAATACCAAGAGCCTGATGGTTATAAAATGCTGAACTGTCGTCAGGATTATATTTGGCAAAATATGCCAGGCCCAGGGCGAGGCTGGCATCAGCGACACCCTTTTCATACATTATTTCACGCGAGTGTGATAATGCGGTGTGGGCATCTCTAACTGCTATATCGGGGTCCTTTCTGGCAATCAGATATGCCTGGCGTGTCTGACTGTTGATTGTAGCGGTATCATTAATAAGTACCTGTTCAGCTGCATTAATCGCTGACTGTAGAAAGAAATTCAGAGATAACGCAACAACAACTAAAAGGAATCTCATCTGATCATTTTTAGATGCTAAATGATTTGACTTCATTTTAAATCCATAAGCAAGATAACAATTTCACCTATATTATTCAAGTCAAATATCAGGTAGTAAAGATCTTGGAGAAAATTGTTTATATTGGGCCTTAAGAGGTGAAAAATGAGTCCATTCAACAGAAGATATTTTATAAACAGGCTCTGCATGCTTGCCCCTGCAATGGCTGTTTGTCCGTTTGTGAGAGGGTTTTCCATGGCAGAAGAGTCTGTTAAATTGACTAACATGAATAACAACCCGGAAACTGAGAGTGAATATATACCCGGCTACATTAAACTGCACCAGAGCGGAGAACTGAAAGCCAGGGCTGAGGTTCTGAACGATTACCTCAAAAACTGCCGGCTCTGTCCGAGGGAGTGTGAAAAAGACCGTACCCAACGGCAGACGGGTGAATGTCAGGCAACCGACCGTCTCAGGATATCATCATTCCATCCGCACCACGGTGAGGAGAGACCCTTGTCGGGAACCCTTGGTTCCGGCACAATATTTTTCTCCCACTGCAATATGCTATGTGTCTTTTGCATCAACTGGGAGATAAGCCAGGGCGGTTCAGGAGAGATCAGTACGGTGAACGAACTGGCTAACATGATGCTGTCACTGCAGAGAATCAGGTGCCATAATATCAATCTTGTAACGCCTACCCACTACTCTCCTCAAATAGTAAGTGCCCTCGACATTGCTGCCAGGCGCGGGCTGCGACTGCCGGTTGTCTGGAACACCAGCGGTTGGGAAAAGATGGAGATACTGCAGCTGCTTGACGGCATTGTCGACATTTACCTTGCCGATTTTAAATATACCGATACGGGAATTGCAGGGAAATATTCAATCGGAGCACATTCTTATCCGGAAGTAACCAGAGCTGCCTTGCTTGAGATGCACCGGCAGACAGGGGTGGCAAAACCTGACCCCTCTACCGGCCTGATGAAGCGGGGGCTTATGATAAGGCACCTTGTAATGCCCAACAATGTGAGCGGGTCGGTTGAGGCCATGAAATGGATAGCCGACAATCTCCCTGCCGACACTTACGTTAACATAATGGCACAATACAATCCGGTATTCATGGCATACAAGTACCCTGAAATCAATCGCCGGATAACCCTAAGGGAATACAGTGATGCTGTAAATGCTGCGATAAAGGCAGGATTAACAAACCTGGATATACAGGGAAGCTATTGAGAGGCTGTTTTCTGGTCCGGACGGCGGTTTTGTCCCGGACTTTTTCGATGGAACTTCTTTCCCCTGAAGGGAGGCTTCTTGCTTCGGGCTTCAGTTCTCTCGTCCTTAATACCGGCCAGGAATTCCGGCAGGGGTGCTTTGTAAACCTCATTTTCGATAAGTCTCTCGATCTTCTGCAACCTGAAGACATCATCGCGGGTGACAAGTGTAACGGCCACTCCGGTTGTCTCTGCGCGCGCCGTACGGCCTACCCGGTGTACATAATCCTCGGCATCCTGGGGAACGTCGAAGTTTATTACCAGGTTAATATCCTTAATGTCGATACCGCGGCTCATCACATCAGTAGCAACCAACACTCTGGTTCGGCGAGATCTGAAACGTATCACCACCTCTTCCCTCTCGCGCTGTTCAAAATCGGATGATATCCCCTCGACGATATAATCCTTTGTCCTCAGGCCTCTGACGATATCCTGAACCTTCTTCTTTGTAGAACTGAAAATAAGTATACTGTTGTAGTCAGGTTTGTCATCGATAAGACTCTTCACCAGGGGCAGCTTCTGGCTTTCAGAAACCATATAGGCAGCCTGAATGACACCATCAGCCGGTTTTGCTATCTCCAGCGATATCTCGGCAGGCTTTTGCATTATCCGTTTCGAAAGTGTCCTTATATTATGTGGCATGGTGGCACTGAACATCAGGGTCTGTCTGGTCTTTGGCACATGAGAAATAATCTTCATGATATCATCATGGAACCCTATATCGAGCATCCTGTCGGCCTCATCAAGGATCAGCATCTCAATATGGCTGAAATCGACATAGCCCTGGTTGAGGTGCGAAATCAGTCTTCCGGGAGTTGCAACGATAATCTCTGCTCCCTGAAGGAAGGCAGTCTTTTCCTGTTCCCAGTCGGCTCCGTCGCCGCCACCATAAACAGCCAGTGAAGTTACATTAAGTGTATATGCAAAACCCTGTATCTGCTGATCGATCTGGATTGCCAGTTCGCGTGTTGGCACCAGTATTAGTGTATGTGTTTGCGTTGTATGCCGTCCGTATATCGAGTTAAGCACCGGCAACAGGAATGCCGCAGTTTTTCCAGTACCTGTCTGTGCGCAGGCAATAAGATCTTTACCCTCGAGTATCACAGGAATAGCTTTCTCCTGAACTGGTGTTGCCTCCCTGAATCCCATATAATAAACTGCATCGAGCAGTTCAGGCTTCAGATTGAAATTATCAAATATCATTTAATCAGTTTGTTGCGTTTATCAGAAATCGGGTGCAAGATACGAAAAAAAGCCATTCTCACATTAACTCAATCCCCATTCCGGCAAGTCGCAGTCGCTCGTTTTCAGGCCAGACACTAACCTGAACCTGACCTATATGGCTTTTTCGAAGCATAAACATACAAACCCTCGACTGTCCGATACCACCTCCAATACTCTGGGGCAGCTCCCCTGCAGCCAGCATACTGTGGAAGGGGAGAGAAAGCCGCTCCCCGCATCCGCATTCGTTAAGCTGAAGCATCAAAGACCGGCTGTCAACCCTGATGCCCATTGAAGAGAGTTCAAAGGCGCATTCAAGAACCGGATTCCATACGATTATATCTCCATTAAGGCCTTTGTAGCCATCTTCATTAATAGTCGTCCAGTCATCATAATCAGGAGCCCTGCCATCATGCCGCCTTCCATCTGACAGCACTGCCCCTATGCCTGTAATAAACACCGCCCCGTATTTTCCGGCGACAACTTCTTCCCGCTCTTTAGGACTTAATGACGGATACTGCCTGGCCATCTCTTCTGCATGAATGAATTTAATCTCCTGTGGTAAAGAAGGAGGGAGACCGGTTATCTCTTCGCAAACCATCGTCTCCGCTTTAAGAAGAGCGCTGTAGATCAGCCTCACCGCTGACCTGAGACATTCGAGGGTTCTTTCACTCACCGCTATATGCTTCTCCCAGTCCCACTGATCGACATATACCGAATGAAACGGTGACAGACATTCATCTGGCCTCAGGGCTCTCATGTCGGTAATTATACCTTCACCTTCCGCAATTCCAAGCTCCTTAAGCCGAAGTCTTTTCCATTTTGCCAGCGACTGCACCACAGTAGCCCTGTTGCCGTTCATTCCCCTTATGCTGAAAGCAACAGGCTTTTCGATACCGTTAAGATCATCATTAATTCCGGTACTTTCATCAACAATAAGCGGTGAAGAGACTTTCGAAAGGTTCAGCCTGGAGGAAAGCTCCCGTTCAAATGTCTCCTTTACGAACCTGATTTCCTGTTCTGTTCTTACAATCTCTTTCATCAATATATAGTTTATTAGTAACAAAAAAGCCCCCCGTTTTTACGGAGGGCCTGCTTATATCATTGTCTGATTGCTTTCTCAGATGATACAATACCCTCCCAGGCCGGCATTATTATTATTCCGGTTTGAATTGAGGAGGTTATTGTTGACTGAGTGTATCATCTTACTCAAAAAATTCTGACGCAGCAAATATATAAACAATTATTGCTACTTCGCTACATTTTGTAAATTATTTTCACATTATAGCTATATTTTATTAAGCCATAATGAATATTATATTATAAACGTTCATTAAAATAACAT
>JAWOIF010000099.1:0-2726 GCA_046484805.1 Bacteroidales bacterium | reverse complement strand
CGCAGAAGAAACAGACGGAGGTCGATCTGCTGCTTCATTTCTGTTCCAGGCTGAAGAGTCTTTCCCCGCCGATACAGAGGAACGCCTCCCTTATGAATCTCTACACAAGACTGCTTGACACCATCTCTAAGAAGATACCCGTCCTGCACGAAGACCTGCAACACGACTACGGCATCGAACTGAGTGAACTGAAAAAATAACTACCCGTGAACCTGTAGTAGCCTCAGCGTACTTAGATATATTAGTAATTAAAAAAAATGTAACATGAAAAACAAAGTCTTGACGATAGGTACTTCTATCGTTATCGTCTTATGCTTCTCTTGCAGTCCTAAATCCGGGACCATCGGCAAAGACAAAATGCCTGAGAAGATTAAGATGACAAAGGCAGAACTTCTTGACAAGATAAAAGGAGGATGGGCCGGACAGGTTATTGGTGTGACCTACGGCGGGCCTACCGAGTTCAGGTACCTCTCAAGAATGATTCCTGACAGTGTTGAACTCAAATGGAGTGATCAGTCTGCAAAATATTACTTTGATAATTCCCCGGGTCTCTATGATGATATTTACATGGATCTGACCTTCGTTGATGTATTTGATAAAGAGGGGATTGATGCTCCTGCAAGTTCACATGCTCTGGCATTTGCCAATGCTGATTATATGCTTTGGCACGCAAACCAGGCTGCCAGGTATAATATTCTGAACGGTATTATGCCCCCAGAATCAGGCCATTGGAAGTACAATATGCATGCTGATGATATCGACTTTCAGATAGAAGCTGATTTTGCCGGGTTGATGTCTCCGGGTATGGTTAATGCCGCTACTATGTTTTGTGACAGAATAGGGCATATTATGAATTATGGAGATGGATTCTATGGTGGTGTTTATATGGCTGCAATGTATTCACTGGCATTTGTCTCTGACGATCTGGATTTTATTATCAAGGAAGGTTTGAAAGCCATTCCGGCTGAAAGCAATTATTATAAAGCCATGCAGGATGTAATAAGCTTTCATGAGCAGTACCCTGATGACTGGAAGAAGTCATGGCAGGCGGTTGAGGATAGTCAATGGGCCATTGATCTGCATTGCCCGGACGGAATAGGATCTCCTTTTAATATTGACGCATCGGTGAACTCGGCATATGTTCTTTTAGGTTTACTCTACGGTGACGGTGATTTGAAGAAAACTATGGAGATTTCAACCAGGGCCGGACAGGATTCTGACTGCAACCCTGCCTCTGCGGCAGGTATTCTCTGCACTATGATGGGTTATGAAAATATTGAGGATAGCTGGCTGGCCGCACTGACGCATGTGGCAGACATTGATTTTAAATATACCACTATCTCTCTGAATGATGTTTACCAGTTGGGATTTGATCAGGCCGTTAAAGTTATCGAGAAGTTTGGTGGTCATATTAAAGGTGATAATATTACTATAAAGTACCAGGAACCTGTTGCTGTTCCTCTTGAGATTGCCTTCCCTGATATTTACCCTTACAGGGTGACAATGGCTGAAACACAGTCAGATATAATGAGTAGGCAGCTGCCTCTTTTCACACTTGCCAACAGTGAACCTGCTGAGATCAGTTTTGCGGGTACCGGACTGATTGTAAGAGGCGAAATAGGGGGTAAACTCGAGAAAGACTTTGTCGGAGAACTTGAGGTTAGCATTGATGGTGTTGTAGACAGGGTTGTTAAACTTCCCGTTGATTTCAGGACCAGGACTGCTGAGTTATACTGGAATGTGGAGATACCTGATGGGGACCATACCGCCACATTAAAGTGGCTGAATCCGCGAAAAGATGCTGGTATTGAGGTTCGTGGTTATATCGAATTTACAAATACCCGGCAGGAAATAGAAATAGTAAGAAAGTAGGGAACCATGTTTATTATAGATAGTTATCCGGTCGCAGTACTATTCTGTGTTGTTACTATGCTATGCTGGGGATCCTGGGGCAATACACAGAAACTGGCTTCGCAGAAATGGCCTTTCCAGCTCTTTTACTGGGATTACGTATTAGGTGTGCTTCTTTTTTCATTGCTAATGGCATTTACCATGGGTAGCATTGGCGAGAATGGAAGAGGTTTCATAAGTGATATTATGCAGGCAGACAGTAAGTCAATGACCTCAGCATTTCTGGGAGGAATAATATTCAATTTCGCTAATATCCTGCTTGTAATTGCAATTAATATCTCCGGACTTGCCGTTGCCTTCCCGGTTGGGATAGGCCTGGCTCTCGTTATCGGCGTCTTTGTTAACTATATTGCAGTGCCGTCTGGAAACCCCTTACTGATTTTTGCCGGAGTGGTATTAATAGTTATAGCCATAATTATTGATGCTTTAATCTATAAGAGGATTCCAACTGATGGAGAAAAGAACAAGTCTCTCGGAAAGGGTCTGCTCTTCAGTGTCCTTGCCGGTGTATCGATGGGGTTCTTCTACCGGTTCGTTGCTGCCGGTATGAGCCTTGACTATGCCAATCCTGAAGTGGGTAAGATGACCCCTTATACGGCAGTGGTTATATTTTCTGTCGGAATACTGGCCTCAAACTTCCTGTGGAACACAATAAACATGTATTTCCCCTTTTCAGGCAGCAAGACTACATACGGTCAGTATTTTTCCCTGGGCACACCAAAACTGCACCTTGTCGGAATTCTGGGGGGAGCAATCTGGTGCCTGGGAATGCTGTTCAATATACTGGCAGCAGAAAAGGCAAGCTTCGCAGTATC
>JAWOIF010000089.1:0-5205 GCA_046484805.1 Bacteroidales bacterium | reverse complement strand
GCCTTGTTGCAGGATTAAGCGGAGGTAAAGGCTTGTTAGGCATGTCGGCAATTATGTTATACCATTGCCTTGGCATCTCACTTTCACTCAGAATGATCTTTTTTCTTTTTTCCATAGCTTAAATTATTAAATGGTTAGTAGAATGTTTTTCACAAAAAAAGGCACACTGTGAACAGTGTGCCTCGGTAACTTGATATATCTTATTCGTTATACGACGACAGGTTTCACAGCGTAACTGAGTAAGCTGTGCCAGCGCCAGATGTATAACGGTGTTGTATTCATGGGAGCAAAAGTAGCGATTTTTTTCTATTAATATCAAACCTGCTGTTTTTTTTGATTTTTTAACAATACAATGGGAATGGCTTTGTCGCGGCAGGCATCTTAATAAATAAGAATATATTTGCGAATTCACAGACATCCATAGTTATGAGCAACATAAACCCACTGATGGAAAAATGGAACACCCCCTTTGGGGTTCCTCCGTTTGCCAATATTACAGTAGCACATTACATCCCGGCTATTACTGAGGCAATAAAACAGGCAAAATCGGAGATAGACCAGATAACTGCCAGCAGCGAACCACCCACATTTACCAATACAGTTGAGGCCCTTGAGCGCAGTGGAATGGAAGTATCGGCAATCTCACAAATACTGTTTAACCTCAACAGTGCCGAGACCACTCCCGAATTGCAGGCAGCCGCAATGGAAGCATCACCGCTGCTGACCGATTACTCAAACGATATCACCCTGAACGAAGAACTGTTCGCCAGAATCAGCCAGGTTTACAGGAACCGGGACTATACCGTTTATACGCCGGAGCAAAATATGCTGCTGGTAAAAACATACAGAAACTTCATACTTGGAGGGGCAGGCCTCGACGGTTACAGGCGGGACAGATACAGGGAGGTAACATCAGAACTGGCCACCCTCTCACTGAAGTTTGAAGAAAATGTGCTGGCTGAAACCAATGATTTTCAACTTCATATCAACCAGGCAGACGATCTGGAGGGCATTCCTGCACAAATAAGGGAACAGGCTTCTGCAGAAGCCACTGCCCGTAACCTTAAGGGCTGGATATTCACACTTCATGCCCCCAGCTTTGTACCATTTATGCAATACGCGGCAAAAAGGCAACTGAGGGAGAAAATGTTCAGAGCTTATGCCTCAAGGTCGTTCAAAAACAACAGTCACGATAACAGGGAAATTGTAAAGAAGATCGTCTGTCTGAGACTCGAACTTGCAAAGCTGCTGGGATATAACGACTATGCTTCCCTGGTTCTTGAGGACAGAATGGCAGGCTCAGCCGGTGAGGTCAAATCATTTCTGAACAAAATGATGTCAGCTGCGCTGCCGGCAGCAAATTCCGACTTCAGGAAAATCTCGGACTATGCCGCCGGCGAAGGATTAACCGGTGAACTGATGAAATGGGACTGGTCATACTACTCCGAAAAATTCAAAAAGGCGACCCTCGAAATTGATGATGAAATCCTCAGGCCATACTTCAGGCTTGAGTCAGTGAAAGAGGCTGTATTCTCACTGGCAGAAAGACTTTACGGCATAACCTTCAGGGAGGTAAAAGAGATACCTGTTTATCACCCCGATGTGACAGCCTTCGAAGTACTCGACGGCAAAAGGCATCTCGCCATCCTTTACCTCGACTTTCACCCAAGAAAGGGAAAGAGCGGAGGTGCCTGGATGACAACCTTCAGAAACCAGTACCGGACAGGCAAGGATGATATAAGGCCGGTGGTTTCGCTGGTGATGAACTTCACAAGATCTACACCCTCAGCACCCTCCCTGCTTACACACAACGAGCTGACAACATTACTGCATGAATTCGGTCACGCGCTCCATGCAATATTATCTGAATGTACATATGAGTCACTTTCAGGAACCGGAGTTGAGAGGGATTTTGTCGAGCTACCATCGCAGATAATGGAAAACTGGGCATTTGAAAAAGAGTGGTTAGATACCTGGGCAGAACACTATGTTACGGGGGAAAAGATACCGGGGCATCTGCTGGAGAGAATAAAAGCACTCTCGGTTTACAATGAGGGTTATGCCTGCCTGCGACAGTTAAGTTTTGGCCTCCTCGATATGGCCTGGCATACGATTAAAAACGACAATATACCCGACGTAGCAGCTTTCGAACGCAATGTAATGGTTAATACCGAACTATTTCATCCGGTAGAGGGAACTAATATCAGCGTGGCTTTTGGCCACCTCTTCGGCGGAGGATACGCTGCAGGCTACTACGGCTACAAGTGGGCCGAAGTGCTCGATGCAGATGCATTTGCTCTGTTCACTGAGAAAGGGCTGTTCAACAGGGAAACTGCAGCATCGTTCCGAAAAAACATTCTCGAAAGAGGCGGAACAGAAAAACCATCGGTCTTGTATAAAAATTTCAGGGGACGGAAACCTTCCCCGGAGCCACTGCTGATAAGAAGCGGCTTCAAAAAATAAATCCCAGCCATCAGGCTTCTGCACATCGTATTACTATTACCAGCACACAACCGGAAAGGGCCCGTAGAGTCTGGTTTGACTGTATAACACATTTGGTTATATTTGCAGGGATAAGCGGAATTATTCCCCTTGATGCTATATTACTGCATGTCAACATAATACAATAGTAAATGATTCTCTTCTTCCAGACTGCTGTCAACACCATTATTGCTGTCGGCACTACTAAAAACCTTAAGACAGAAGATATTGAAAAACTTACATGGCTGTTCAGCGGAGCTTCCCTGCTGAAGGGCGACCTGGTAAGTGGTTTTTTTATCGGCCCCAGGCGTGAAATGATAACTCCATGGAGCACAAATGCAGTGGAGATAACCCAGAACATGGGCGTTGAAGGTATTTCAAGAATAGAAGAGTTCTTCCCTGTATCTGGCAAGGATGCAAATTACGACAGGATGCTGCAAATGATCTACCATGATCTGGATCAGGAACTCTACATGATAGACAGGAACCCCGAACCGGTTTTTGAGATCGATGATATTGCAGATTACAATATAAAAGAGGGACTGGCTCTTAATAATGAGGAGATTACTTACCTTAACAACCTCTCGGAAAGACTGGGACGAAAGCTTACGGACAGTGAGGTTTTTGGTTTTTCACAGGTCAATTCAGAGCATTGCCGGCACAAAATATTCAACGGCAAATTCATAATTGACGGTGAGGAAAAGGAGAGTTCGCTGTTCCGCCTCATCAAAGAGACCACCAGAACCCATCCTAACCGTGTTGTCTCGGCCTACCGCGATAACTGTGCCTTCCTTCAGGGGCCGGTGGCTGAACTGTTTGCCCCGGTGACGCAGGATAAGGCTGATTTCTTTTCAATCAGGGAGACCGAGACAGTGATATCACTTAAGGCCGAAACCCATAATTTCCCGACGACGGTCGAACCCTTCAACGGAGCCTCAACAGGTACCGGAGGAGAGATCCGCGACCGTATTGCAGGAGGAAAGGGAGCTTTTCCGGTGGCAGGTACAGCTGTATACATGACATCATACCCGCGGAGTGAACCCGGCAGAAAATGGGAAGAAAATACCGAACGCCGCCCCTGGTTATACCAGACCCCCGAAGATATTCTCATAAAGGCATCTAACGGTGCCAGTGACTTCGGCAACAAATTCGGACAACCTCTGATTTGCGGATCGGTACTTACATATGAGGCTTTCTCCTCAATGCGCAAATATGGCTACGACAAGGTAATAATGCTCGCCGGGGGCGTAGGTTTTGGTCGCAAATCGGATAGCGAAAAGGCTGTGCCTTCAAAAGGAGATATAATAGTACTTCTTGGAGGTGACAACTACAGGATAGGTATGGGCGGGGGCGCTGTTTCTTCAGTTGACACCGGAGAGTATCACAGTTCAATTGAGCTAAACGCAGTTCAGAGGGCGAATCCTGAGATGCAGAAGCGTGTTTACAATGCACTGAGGGCCCTGGCAGAATCTGACATCAATCCGGTTATTTCTCTCCACGATCATGGCGCCGGCGGTCATCTCAACTGCCTTTCAGAGCTGGTGGAAGCCACGGGAGGTGTCATTGATATCAGTAAGCTGCCGGTGGGAGATCCGACCCTTTCTGCCCGTGAGATAGTGGGCAACGAATCGCAGGAAAGGATGGGGCTTGTTATTGCCAAGACCGATTATGACACCCTGAAGAGAATAGCGGAACGTGAAAGAGCCCCTGTATATGCAATCGGAGAGGTCACGGGAGACAACAGGTTCACATTTGAGAATCCGCTCACGGGAGAGAAGCCTATCGATCTTGATCTGGCATCATTCTTTGGCGACCCACCCCGCACTGTGCTGCGCGACAACCGGATAAAGGCTGATTTCGCTACACTTGAATACGATCAGGACAGACTGCATGAATATCTGGAACAGGTTCTTCAACTTGAGGAGGTTGCCTGCAAAGACTGGCTAACCAACAAGGTCGACCGTTCAGTTACAGGAAGGATTGCGAAGCAGCAGTGTGCGGGTGAGTTGCAGTTTCCTCTCAATAATACGGGTGTGATAACCCTCGACTACCGTGGCAGAAGCGGAGTTGCAACATCGCTGGGGCATGCACCGGCGGCAGGCCTGATCGATCCGGCAGGCGGGTCGGAACTCTCAATTGCCGAGGCACTCACAAACATAGTATGGGCCCCGCTTACTTACGGGTTAAAGGGTGTTTCTCTATCGGCCAACTGGATGTGGCCCTGCAAAAACAGTGGTGAAGATGCCCGGCTTTATGAAGCTGTCGAGGCTGCCAGCAGGCTTGCGATATCCCTTGGAATTAATATTCCTACCGGAAAAGACTCGCTCTCAATGACGCAGAAGTATGAAGGCGATACGGTCTTTTCACCGGGTACGGTAATTATCTCAGCCGCTGCCGAAGTATCAGATGTCAGGTCGGTTATAGAACCGGTTCTAAGTAATGACACTTCAAAGGGAGTGATCTGGATTGATATGAGCTGCGATGAACCTTCCCTGGGGGGCAGCTCCTTCTCACAGCTTTTCGGAACCCCGGGCACCAGGACTCCCCGCATTAAAGACACCCGCCAATTCTCACTTATATTCGGCGCCTTACAGGAGCTTATAAGTAAAGGTATGATTATAGCCGGGCACGACATTTCGGCAGGAGGTCTTATTACAACCCTGCTTGAGATGTGCTTCTCCAATACAACAGGTGGATTGGCGATTAATCTTGAATCGAAGGGCG
>JAWOIF010000067.1:0-11335 GCA_046484805.1 Bacteroidales bacterium | reverse complement strand
GGTCGGAGATCACGCCCGTGAAGCCCGGCACCGAGTCGCGGATGGTCTCGATCTCGCGGATCACCGAGTCCTCGGAGCGGTTCTGGAGGCCACAACTGCCAATATTGAGAAGCTTAAGTCATACGGCAACCATATTGTTGAGCCTGTCTCGGGAGAACTGGCCAGCGGACTTGAGGGCAAGGGGCGTATGGCTGAGCCTGAGGAGATACTGAAAGAGGTAATAAGACTTCTCTCAAAAAAAAAAAGCCTGACCTGACCGGATTGAGGTTTCTGGTCAACGCCGGTCCCACACACGAGGCAATCGATCCCGTTCGTTTTATCGGAAACCACTCATCTGGGAAGATGGGTGTTGCCATTGCCTCTGCCGCTGCAGTCTGCGGTGCTGAGGTACACCTCGTTGCCGGTCCGGGTGTCATTATACCATCTGGTGCCTCTTTTGACGTAACCAGCGTAACCACGGCAGCCGCGATGGCTGATGCTTGTAACGGCTTGTTCGCGGAGTGCGACGTGGCAGTACTGGCTGCCGCGGTGGCTGATTTCACCCCTGAGGTGAGTCATGGTTCCAAAATTAAGCGTGGCAGTGATGATATGGTGATAAGGCTGAAGCCGACCGCTGATATTGCGGCAGGCCTTGGTTCCACCAAAAAGAGCGGACAACTGGTGGTTGGGTTTGCGCTGGAGACCGACAATGAGATGGAAAACGCCGTTGGAAAGCTGAAACGGAAGAATCTCGACATGATAGTGCTGAATTCGCTGCGTGACGAGGGGGCGGGTTTCGGGGGCGATTCCAACAGGGTGACTATTTTTGACAGATACAATAAAATTGATAAATTTGAGTTAAAACCGAAGGATGAAGTTGCATATGATATCCTCGGAAAGATCGCTTCACTGCGCCAAAAAATGATGAAATGAGGAAGTTTGTACTGATTTTGCTGCTGGTTTCTGCTGCTATGCCCGGTATTGTCAGGGGGCAGGAGCTGCTTTGCAATGTGCAGGTGACGGCTCAGCGGATTCAGGGTTCGAACAGGCAGGTGTTTCAGACGATGCAGAGGGATATTTATGAGTTTATGAACAATACTGTCTGGTCAAACCATGTTTACAGTTATTCCGAGAGGATCGACTGCAACATAATGATCAATCTTACCGAACAACTGTCAGCAGATGAATTCCGCGGTACAATTCAGGTTCAGCTCAGAAGGCCTGTTTATAACACCACCTACAATTCGACGATACTGAACTTTATCGATAACAATGTGCAGTTCAGATATGTGGAGTTTCAGCCGCTTGAGTTTGATCCAAATAGTCACAGATCGAATCTGGTTTCGTTGCTGGCTTACTATGCCTATATAATTATGGGTTTTGACTATGACTCATATTCACCTCTCGGGGGAACCGAGTTCTTCCAGGTTGCCGAAAAGATTGTAACCAATGCGCAGAATGCACCGGAATCGGGATGGAAGCCGTATGACGGTTCGCGTAACAGGAACCGTTACTGGATGGTTAAGAATATACTTGACGGACAGTATCAGATGGTGCGGACATTTGTGTACGAGTATCACATAAAGGGGCTTGACATGATGGAGTCGCGGATAAATGAGTCACGGACATCAATAGTTGAGAGCCTGCGCCTGTTGCAGCAGGTCTACCGAACCCGTCCGGACCCGTTCATGTATTACCTTCAGATAGTTCTGGAAGCGAAGGCCGATGAGCTGGTAAATATTTACAGCCGTGCCTTTCCGGAAGAGAAGAGCAGGGTTGTGCAGATAATGAATGAGATTGATCCGGCCAACCGTTCAAAATACGAAAAGATACTAAGTTCAAACTAAACCCCGGCTTCCTGCAATGCTGGTAAGACTCACCGTTCAGAATTATGCCCTGATTAAGGAACTCGACATGGAGCCCGGGGACGGACTGACAATAATTACAGGTGAGACAGGGGCAGGGAAATCGATATTGCTGGGGGCACTATCACTGATACTTGGAAACAGGGCCGACACCACCGTATTGCTTAACAAAACTGAAAAGTGTGTGGTTGAGGGGGTATTCGATCTTGCCGGGAAGGATATGGAGATCTATTTCAGGGAGAATGACCTGGACTATGAGAATGAGACCATTCTGAGAAGAGAGATTAATCCGTCTGGCAAATCGCGGGCCTTTGTCAATAATTCTCCTGTTAACCTGAACATATTGAGGGAGATCGGTGACAGGCTTGTGGATATACATTCACAGCATAATAACCTGTTGCTGAATGACAGCGCTTTTCAGCTTGGGGTGATCGACTCGGTTGCCGTAAATGCTGACCTTTTACATCGCTACAGGGAGGCCTATGAAAACTACCGGACACTTAAGAGAGAGTACGACAACCTGAAGGGAAATTTTGACCGCAACAAGTCTGATCTCGAATATTTCCAGTTTCAGTTTAAACAGCTTGAAGAGGCTTCGCTGCGGGGCGATGAAATGCCGCTGCTGGAGGCGGAAAGGGATATGCTGTCGCATGCGGGCGACATTAGGATGTACCTTGGTTCAGTGACCGGCACCCTCGCTGCTGACGATATATCTGTTATTAAAATGCTGACCGACGTACGGACGGCCCTGCAGAAGGTGGCAGGCTATATCAGTAACGGCGAGGATTTTCTGGCGCGAATCGATTCGGCATCAATTGAACTTGACGATATCTCATCTGAGATCAGCCGTATTCTGACCAGTACCGAAGACGATCCGCTCCGGCTGCAGATCGTTAATGATCGTATTGACCAGCTTTATGCTCTGATGCATAAGCACAGGGTGAACAGTGTCGATGAACTTATTGCCAAAAAGGAGGAGATTGAGTCGGTAGTAAGGGGCATTGAAACAGGAGATGAAAGGCTTGAAGAGCTTGAGGTATTACTTGCTGATGCATTGTCTCTTATGACAGGTATTGCGGGAGAGCTTACTGCCTCAAGAGACCGGGTAACGGGTGAACTTGAGGATAAGGTTTCAGGGTTACTCAAATCACTGGGTATCCCCAATGCCAGATTTGTGGTTAACCTGTCTGCTTCGGGTACATTTACCCCTACCGGTGCTGACAGGGCTGAGTTTCTGTTTTCTGCCAACAGGCAGGTTGCACCTGAATCGCTTTCGCGCACTGCATCGGGCGGTGAATTGTCGAGGGTTATGCTGAGCCTCAAGTACCTTCTGTCGCGAAGCCGCAGGCTTCCCTCAGTTATATTCGATGAGATCGATGCGGGGGTGTCAGGGGAGGTGGCTGAAATGGTGGGAAGCATGCTCGCCCAGATGGGAAAAACGATGCAGGTTATCAACATTACTCACCTCCCGCAGATAGCCGCACTGGGTGACAGGCATTTCTTTGTTTATAAAAACGACACTTCCGATTCAACAATAACCTATCTTAAATTGTTATCTGATGAGGAGAGAGTGCAGGAAGTTGCAAGACTTCTCAGCGGAAGTGAAATAACGGCTGCGGCGATCGAGCACGCAAAGACGCTCTTCAGGAATTGATATACGATTGAAGATTAACGATTTAAGATTTAAGATTTGGTATCTTCTACACCCTTATACGCCCTTATACGCCCTTATACGCCCATTACGCCATTCTACGCCATTCTACGCCCTCATACGCCCATTACCTTATACGCCTATTTTTTTTCGCCATTTAACCAGTAACATATTTATCATGTCAAACGGAATATTAAAAGGAAAAACCGGCATCATTTTCGGTGCCCTGAATGAAAAGTCGATCGCATGGCAGGTGGCCCTTAAGGCTCATGAGCAGGGAGCCAGGCTTGTCCTGACAAATGCACCTGTAGCCATGCGGTTGGGGACAATCAATGAACTTGCTGAATTGACAGGAAGCAAGGTTATTCCGGCCGATGCTACAAGTATGGATGACCTGCATAAATTATTTAAAGAGACTATGCAGATCTTCGGCGGCAAAATCGATTTTGTACTTCATTCAATAGGCATGTCTCCTAACGTCAGGAAGGGAATTCCCTATCCTGAGATCAGCTATGAGAACATGCTAAAGACACTTGATATATCAGCACTGAGTTTTCACAGAATACTGCAGACAGCATATAAGATGGATGCAATAAATGAGTGGGGATCGGTACTTGCACTCAGCTATGTAGCTGCTCAGCGTACGCTTGCCGGATACAATGACATGGGGGATGCCAAGGCTCTGCTCGAGTCGGTTGCCCGTAGTTTCGGCTATATTTATGGCAGGGACAGGAAGGTGAGGGTGAATACCGTTTCACAATCGCCTACTCCGACAACTGCCGGCGCCGGTATATCAGGCTTCGACAGTCTTACCGACTTTTCAGAAAGAATGTCACCGCTAGGAAATGCGACTGCAGAGGAGTGTGCAAACTATTGTGTAGTACTGTTCTCAGATCTGACACGAAAGGTTACCATGCAGAACCTCTTTCATGACGGTGGCTTCTCGAGTATGGGGATGAGCCAGAAAGCAATTGAACAGTACAACAAGAGTTTTGATGAGTGTATCTGTGATTAGTTGCTAAGTATTTATACCTATTTTATCGGAAGCACATATTCGGTTTGAATCACTTTCCATAAATTTGGTTTAAACCAAAACCAAACTGACATGGTCAAGCTTCTGATACTTGTAGTTTTCTATGTCACATTTCCACTTGTGATCATAGCTATTTGCAAAAGATGGTCCTTCTTCAAAAGACTGGGGACAATTGTACTGGCCTATTTTTTCGGCCTTGTGATGGGCAACGTGGGAATTCTGCCAAAGGGGTCGGAGGCTTTCAGGTTTGCACTGCAGGGTCGTTCAGTTATTCCCTCGGCAGAAATGGAAGAGCTGGTTGCGATGGGGTCTGTTGCCCAGGCTGACGCTTATGTTAACCAGGTGGCGGGTCTTCAGGATATTGTGCTTACCCTTATCGTACCCCTTGCAATACCTCTGCTTCTTTTTTCCCTTAATATACGCCGATGGTTCAGGCTGGCCGGTCAGGGTTTCTTGTCAATGGTACTTGCCTTTATTTCAGTTGTCGTTATCATTTCGACAGGCTACCTTATATTCCAGGATCTGGTACCTGATTCATGGAAGGTCGCCGGGCTCCTGACAGGCGTTTATACCGGGGGAACACCAAACCTGGCTGCCATCAGGACAGCTCTGGAGGTTGATCCCAGTATCTTCATTATGACACACACCTACGATCTGATTATAGGAGCGTTCACTATCATATTCTTCATTACAGTCGGCAAGCAGGTGTTCGGACTTGTACTTCCTAAGTTCAGGAAGCCTGAAATTAAGGGTAATACTGAGGAATTGCTTGAGGAGGTGGAGGATATGGATGATTTTAGCGGCATGTTCCGCAGGTCAAGGTTTTCAAAGCTGCTGGCCGCCGTTGGCATCTCACTACTCATATTTGCCGTTTCAGCCGGTCTGAGTTTTGTGCTTAAATCAATACCACAGATGGTCGTGGTTATTCTCTCAATAACAACATTTGGGATCATAGCTTCACTGTTTGGCTGGATAAACAGGATAGAGAAGACCTTTCAACTGGGGATGTACTTTATACTTGTCTTTTCTCTTGTGGTATCGTCGATGGCCGACCTTAGTATAGTTTTCAGCATTAAGTATATCAACCTGTTTCTATTCGTACTATATGCCTATTTCGGATCAATGCTGCTTCACCTGTTGCTTTCAATAATTTTCAGGGTGGATACTGACAATTTCCTGATAACAACAACGGCACTGATATATTCACCACCCTTTGTCCCGGTGGTAGCCGCTGCCCTGAAAAACAAGGATGTTATTACAACCGGACTAACCGTGGGGTTAGTAGGCTATGTAGTAGGGAATTACCTGGCCGTGCCGCTTGCCTATCTGCTGAAAGGATTCTAAAACAGGTAGTTCAGGCCCATGTAGAAGCCTATATTTCCATCCTGTTCGTTGAAGGCTTTTCCGAGGTCTATTGCAATAATGAAGTTCTCGTTCATCACTATTCTGAGGCCTGCACCTGCCGTTATATGCATCTTTTCTGCACCGGGGTTGAAGAAGTCTTCAGTGTTCCAGATGTAGCCGTTGGGTGTGATGTTGGGCGTTGTGAAATCGATATTCTTAGTGATCATACCGAAATCGGTAAAGCCGTTTACGCCAATATAGAAAGCCTGATTGATTAAGTTGAATCTTACGGCTTTCCAGCGCAGTTCGGCATTACCATAGACAAATCCATCACCGATGACCCTGTTCCGGAGCACGCCCCTCAATGATTTACCACCTCCCAGACCTTCAGATGTAGCACCGCGGAGAATTGATACAATGACCTGTGATTGGTAATATGACGGTGCGTCACCAAATATTGTTGACTGGTATCCCAGCCGGTATGCAAAGCTGAGATCGTTGGGTATAATTGTAAAATACTGACGATGTGTAAAGTAGAACTTAGCAAATGTGTTCTCACTTCCCAGGAATCCCAGTGAAGCCTCCACTCCTGCTTCCGTCCAGAGTCCCCTCATCGGGTTAGCCCTGTTGTCACGCGTGTCATAAGTCAATCCGGCCTTGACGGTATTCACCCATCCTCCATCGAATTCCTCATCAGATATTATTCCCCAGTTATTGTACAATTCATATAGTCCCGGCTGAACATCATGGGTAGGCAGCAGGTCTTCATCCTTACCTTTGTTAAGTTTGTCTATATCAACCAGTCCTACTGTGAATTTCTGTATATTGAATCCGGCATTCCATTTCAGGTTGTTGCCTGAGAGTCTTCCCTGGAAGTCATTCTTAAACCTGAAATACTGACGCTTGTTACGATAGAACATTCTTGTGAGATATTCCGGAGACTCTGAGTCTGCCCAGCTTTTATTAAAAACAGCGTCGTATCCGTTGAAACCATAGAAATCGTAAGCTTCATCAGTAAGATAACTCAGGTCGACAGCGTATTGTATACCTGGGATAAGATAGTCTGATTCAAACATAAACCTGTTTATTCCACTTCCTTTTGTAAACCTTGAGATCTCAAAATAGAGCGACTGGTAGTAATTGGGAAAGATATCACCCGATCCGTAGTTGAATAGATTCACAAGACCACCGTACTGGAAGCCAAGGTCGGTGTCGAAGGTAATGGTGGGAAGAGCGCCGAAGTTCCATCCGGTCTTCACTTTTGCATCCTGAGCTGCAAGACCTGCTGTCAGGCTTACGATCATAATGAGGGTAAGGATCTTTTTCATGGTTTCATGGATTTTAAGTGACTAAAGATAAACAAATCCGGAAATTGCAAATAATGGAAGGGAAATTTTTATATTGAATCGCAATCCGTGAAAGTATGACTTAGATGCGTTCGCCCATTTTTTCTACCTTTATCAATTCAACGATTTTGATAATATGAGCATTTTAATAAAGAATATCAAAGGGATTGTCCAGGCAGGTGACGATATGCCTCAGTTCGTGGCAGGTGAGGCGATGGCCCGCCTGAACGTTATTGAGAATGGCTGGATACTGACTAATGGGGAGCTGATTTCCGGATATGGCAGAATGGAAGAGTTACCTGCGGAAGTCATGTCAGATGAGGTGATTGATGCTACAGGCAGGTTTGTATTTCCCTCATATTGCGACAGCCATACTCACCTTGTTTATGCCGGCAGCCGTGAGATGGAGTATATGGATAAGATAAGGGGACTTTCCTACGAGGAGATAGCCAGAAGGGGAGGGGGTATACTTAATTCTGCCGGATTGCTGCGCGAGACTTCTGAGGATGAGCTTTACCGTCAGTCGATGAAGAGAGTGAATGAAATAATCAGTCTTGGGACGGGAGCGGTTGAGATTAAAAGCGGATACGGACTCGATGTCGAGTCGGAGATGAAGATGTTGAGGGTGATCAGACGGATTGCAGAGACCTCACCCCTGGAGGTAAGGGCTACATTTTTAGGTGCACATGCAATTCCTGCAGAGTATAAGGATGATCGTAACGGTTATATTGAATTAATAATCAATGAGATGATACCCCGCATAGCGGCAGAAGAACTGGCTGATTTCATAGATGTGTTCTGCGATAAGGGTTTCTTTACCGTCGAAGAGACGGAAAAGATCGTTATGGCAGGAATAAAATATGGTATGCGTCCAAAACTGCATGCCAATGAACTGGACTATTCAGGAGGCATCCAGGTCGGGGTTAAGTACAATGCCTTATCAGTTGATCATCTTGAATATACCGGCGATGAGGAGATAGAAGCGCTGCTCGGTTCTGAGACGATGCCGACGCTTCTGCCCGGTGCTGCATTCTTTCTGGGTATGGTTGATCCCCCCGTGCGTAAGATGATAAATGCCGGTCTGCCTGTTGCCCTGGCTTCCGATTACAATCCCGGTTCCTCACCCCAGGGAAACATGAAACTGATAATGTCATTCGGGTGTATTAAACTAAGAATGCTGCCGGCGGAAGTAATAAATGCAGTAACCGTAAACTCAGCCTATGCAATGGGAATCAGTGACACGCATGGCTCAATAACCAGAGGTAAGGTCGCGAACTTTTTTATCACTAAGGAAATACCCTCATATGAGTTTCTGCCCTATGCTTATGGGAGTCATCTATTAGACAAAGTTATACTCAGAGGGAAAGTTATTAATTAAATAACATGAATTGATTATGAAAGATAGGATGATTATTGAATGCGTGCCCAACTTTTCCGAGGGCCGTGACATGAACATTATTAAGCAGATTACCAATGAGATAGAGGCCGTTTCGAGCGTGAAACTTCTTGATGTCGATCCGGGTAAGGATACCAACCGTACGGTTGTGACTTTTGTCGGGTCTCCGGAGGAGGTTTGTGAAGCAGCTTTCAGGGCTGTGAAGAAGGCATCAGAGCTGATAGACATGTCTAAGCACCATGGTGAGCATCCGAGAATGGGTGCCACCGATGTTTGTCCGCTTGTTCCGGTTTCCGGAATCTCGATGGAAGAGACAGTTGTATACGCACGTAAGCTGGCTGAAAGGATCGGCACAGAACTGGCAATTCCGGTTTATTGCTATGAGAATGCCGCCTTTGAGGATAAGAGGAGAAATCTGGCAAGCTGCCGGGCCGGGGAGTATGAGGGACTTAAGAAGAAGCTTACAGATACGGAATGGAAACCAGACTTCGGCCCTGCCGAATTCAATTCACGTGCCGGAGCCACTGCCGTGGGTGCAAGGGATTTCCTGGTGGCCTTCAACGTAAACCTTAATACCACCTCAACGCGCAGAGCCAATGCAATCGCATTTGATGTTCGTGAGAAGGGAAGGCCTGAGAGGGAGGGTAATACCCTGACCGGTAAGATAATTAAGGACAATAAGGGTAACAGGGTGATGATTCCGGGTTCACTGAAAGCAGTTAAGGCAATAGGATGGTTTATTGAAGAGTACGGCATAGCTCAGATATCGATGAACCTGACCAATATTTCGATCACACCTGTTCATATAGCCTTTGATGAGGTGTGCCGGAAGGCTGAGGCAAGAGGAATAAGGGTCACCGGCTCTGAACTGGTAGGATTGATCCCCCTGAAGGCAATTCTCGATGCCGGCAGATATTTCCTGCATAAGCAGCAGCGATCGATCGGAGTCTCTGATGATGAACTTATTAAGATAGCTGTAAGGTCGATGGGGCTTGATGAGATCAGCGAGTTCAATCCATCCGGGAAGATAATTGAATATGTGATGGAGGGCAAAGAAGGCAACCGGCTGGCAGACATGACACTGAAAGGATTCATGGATGAGACCGCCTCGGAGTCGCCGGCTCCGGGTGGAGGTTCGGTGTCGGCTTATATAGGCGCATTGGGTGTTGCACTTGGTACGATGGTGGCTAATCTGTCATCCCATAAAAGAGGCTGGGACGAGCGATGGGAAGAGTTCAGCAAATGGGCAGAAATGGGCAAGGAGATACAAAACACTCTTTTAAAACTGGTAGATGAGGATACTGCAGCTTTCAACAGGATACTGGAGGCGTTTGGGTTACCTAATAAAACAGAGGAAGAGAAGGCGGCCAGGAATATGGCAGTACAGGAGGCAACAAAATATGCCATTCTGGTGCCTTTCAGGGTCATGGAGACGGCCCTGAGTGGTTTTGAGGTTGTAAAAGCGATGGTAGAGACAGGCAATCCCAATTCCATTACCGATGCCGCGGTAGGAGCCCTGGCCCTTCGAACCTGCATAAGGGGTGCATTCCTTAATGTTCGGATAAATACCGAAGGTTTGGAAGACAAGACATTTGTTGATGAGATAATGGTCAAGAGCAAGACGATAGATTCCAGGGCAGAGGTACTGGAGGCCGAAATTTTGTCTCTTCTTGACCATAAATTGAAGTAGTTGATTATTGAAACAGCAAAACAATTCTCTTGTCCGGAGATCCGGTTATTATTTTTCCGGCAGGGTCTTGTGATTATCTAACATATTGACCAGGTGTGTGTTAGGAATTGTTGTCATATAAGGTGTTATACTATTTGCATTAAGACAAATTAAGGAATATTAAAAAAAATTAACACAAAGGAACTGACTTGTTATATCTTTTTCTATATTAGCCCATTGAAATACTGGGTATTTTAACCTTTTATTAACCTAAATCTATTATCTATGAAAAAGTTGTTAACGATGTTTTCACTGTTTCTGATAGCAGGGGCTTTGACTTTTGCTCAGACAGTGCAAATTACCGGAGCAGTGACAAGTTCCGAGGATGGTTTGCCGCTGCCGGGTGTAGCTGTTACTGTTGTCGGCACAACCATAGGTGTATCTACCGATGTGAACGGAAGATACACTCTGAATGTGCCAGCAACAGCTACTACTCTACAGTTTAAGTTTCTGGGGATGCTAACGGTTGATGTTCCAATTCAGGGACGGAACGTTATTGATGTCCAGATGGCTGAAGACAGGCAGGCCCTGGGCGAGGTTATCGTCCTGGGTTATAGCACAAGGGGCAAAAACCAGATCACCGGTTCAACGGTTCAGCTTTCTGCTGATGAGTTGAAGCAGGTACCTGTGACTTCTATCGACCAGACCCTTCAGGGTAAGGTTGCCGGATTGGTCATTAATACCACTTCAGGTACTCCGGGATCAACACAGGAGATCAGAATCAGGGGAATTAGCTCATTTAGTGCAACCAATACTCCTCTGCTTGTTATTGATGGCGTACCTGTAATCGACGCCAATACTTCTTCTTCTGGTGCATTTTCGTCACTGACGACACTTGCGGCGCTCAATTCAAATGATATTGAGTCAATTACTGTACTGAAGGATGCATCAGCAACCTCAGCATACGGGGCCCGCGGATCGAATGGTGTTATTGTGATTACTACCGTTAAAGGTAAGGAAGGAAAAACAAGGACAAAAAGCCCTTTTCCGTC
>JAWOIF010000056.1:0-7933 GCA_046484805.1 Bacteroidales bacterium | reverse complement strand
GGTAGTAACCAACACAAGGTTTTCAGGCGACTCGGTAAGCTTCGGGGAATGCAGCGGTTTACGCCTCCTTGGCTGGGACTACCCCGAAAGCGAAGGATTGAAAGATATTATTGAACGGGAACGGATATATCCGGTTACTGCCCTGAACAGTATAACTAAAAGGGAGAAACAGCAACTTCTTGAAAAGGGTATCGTTACCTGTGAGCAGTTGTTCGATAACCCCTCTTTACTTGACTCAATAGAGTTCAGCCAGAAAAAATCAACAGCGATTATCAAGGAACTAAATGATATATTATATTTATAAACCATGAAAAAAATATTCCTCATCTTAACAACCGCAGCCCTTATTGCTTCATGCACCAACAAGCAACCTGAAATCTTTGAATGGCGCGGCCCTGATCGCAGCGGCGTATATAATGAATCTGGTCTTCTGAAGTCATGGTCACCAGATGGTCCTGCCGGGTTATGGACAATCGACGACCTTGGCAATGGCTACGGATCCCCTGTTTTTACAGAAAACCATTTTTTCATAACAGGAGAGAAAGACTCGATGGCTATCCTCTACTGCTTCAGCCTTGATGGAAAAATGATCTGGCAAACCACTCTCGGAAGGGAGTTTATGAGAAGCTATCCGGGCGGCCGTGACGCACCAACCGTGGTTGACGACCTGATCTATATCGGTACCGGACTGGGCAACCTCTACTGTGTGAGGAGAGGCAGCGGTGAAATAGTATGGTCGAGGTTCCTTAAGGAAGATTTTGACGGTGTCTTGCCACTGCATGGCTATACAGAAGCTCCTCTGATTGACGGTGACAGGGTATTCTGGACACCAGGTGGAAAAGTCAATAATGTTGTGGCGATCAACCGTTTCAACGGTGAACTGATTTGGTCAAATCCGGGATTCGGCGAACCACAGGGCTATAATCAGCCAAAATTAATAAGCCTGCCGGCACGAAATCTTCTGGTGACATTCTCTTCCTACCATCTCATGGGCTTCGATACCGGCACGGGTGAAATGTTGTGGTATCATGAGCAGGATAACCTTCCCCTCGAAAAGCGCAAACCCGGATATGGTGACACACACTCAAGCACAGTTCTTTATGAGGATGGATACATATGGTATGTGGCAGGTGATGGAAATTGTGCAGTAAAACTAATGCTTGCTGAGGATGGAACATCAGTAACCGAAATTTGGCGTAATAAGAACCTTAGCGGTTATATGGGTGGAATCGTAAAACTGGGAGACTACATCTACGGTGACGTTCAGTGGAGACCGGGATTAAGATCGATCAATGCTATAACCGGAGAACTTGTTGACTCTTTACGAAATGGAGAGGGAGCAGTTATCTCTGCCGATGATATGCTTTATTACTACACAACAAGGGGAGTAATGAACCTAATTGAGCCAGATAATGGCAAACTGAAGGAAGTAAGTTCATACAGAATTACAAAAGGAACAAAAGAGCACTTTTCACATCCTGTCATAAACAGGGGAGTACTTTATGTGCGCCGCGGCAATAGCCTGATGGCATATGACATACTGAAACGAAACACTAATTGAGTTTATACCTGAAAATCAAATATACTTTTCTAAAGTCAGTTATCTAATATTATTTCCTATTTTTGGTATATAAGCCAGATTAAATGAATCTTGCAGAAGATTTCACAATAGGCCGTTATGTCTGTTCAATTATCGTAACAGTATCAGGTTACTATTCATATTTCTATATCACCCATTCAGCAAATCAGGTTAGGTTGATTTCTTTGAACGACAAAAATGCCGGACAAATATTTCGGTTATTCATTTTCGAAAAAACTGTTGGTTTCATATTCCTTGGTCTTCTCCCCGGTGTCGTTTTTAAGCTGTTTTATACTTTTCCCTTTGCCAGGTATGCAGTTTTTGGACTTAATAGTCTGCAATGGTATGTTCTTTTAGTCGTTGCAATAGTTTTAATCATCATATCGTTCAACTCGGCCCGCAGGCCTTCGGTTCAAAACAGATTACCACAGATGAGACTTGTGGCATGGGGATGGAAAGAAATTAGCGTAAGCTTTCTTGGATGGGCATCTTATCTGCTTGCATATGAGTTCCTTTTCAGGGGTATTCTTTTGTTTTCACTGACTATGGCATTAGGAGTCTTACCTGCAGTTGTTATCAACGTTGCACTCTATTCCGCCTTCCATCTTCCAAACGGGAAAGATGAGACTTTGGCTGCTATACCTTTCGGGCTGGTGCTATGCATTTCTGCTCTGCTTTCAGGATCATTCATTCCGGCCTTTTTGCTTCACTTTATTCTGGCTTTCACGGTTGAAATGTCCTCAATTCATTTTAATCCGGAATTGTCTTTCTCGATCAAAAACAGATAATTGAAAATGAGATATTTAGTAACGGGAGGGACCAGCTTCATAGGAATGGCACTAGTCAAAAGGCTGATTGCAGAGGGAGAAAAAGTAAACCTTCTGGTAAGAAGTCCCGATGTTCTAAACTATGCTGAACTACCAGGAGTAGCTGTTTTTCAGGGAGACATCACTGATGCTGCCTCCGTTGGGGAAGCAATAAAAGGCTGCTCGCACGTCTTTCACCTTGCTGCCTATGCAAAACCTGCATCTCCTGATCCGCTGATATACTATAAAGTAAATGTTGAGGGCACCCGCATAGTCCTTGATGCTGCGAAAAAAGAGGGTATTGAAAGGGTCGTTTTTTGTTCAACTGCCGGAACCTTCGGAGTGACGGGCACTGATGAAGATGCCGGTGAAGAGAGTCCAAGACCAGAAAAACAACACACAAAATACGCTGAGTCAAAACTGGAGGCAGAGAAACTGTGCGCAGAATATGAACAAGATGATTTGCAAATAGTAATCGTATACCCTTCAAAGGTTTTCGGACCTGGCATATTAAATACCAGCAACTCCCTTACAAAAATAATCTCAATGTATGTCAGGGGTAGATGGCGTATTATTCCGGGTAATGGTAAAACAGTTGGCAATTATGTATTTGTCAATGATATTGTTAAAGGGCTGATACATGCAATGGATAAAGGACGCTCTGGTGAAAGTTACTTACTGGGGGGCCATAACATAACGTTTACCAAGTTTCTAAAAACAGTGACTGATGTGACGAGGGTAAAACGTATTATGTTGCGCGTCCCATATGCTGTTCTGTGGATTGGCGCTGCATCATTATATCTGATCAGTCATATTATTCGCAAACCGGCATTGATATCACCTTCATGGATCAAACATTACCTTCATCATAAGCGTATTACAAGCAACAAGGCCATCAGTGAACTGGGTTATGAAATAACTCCGCTCGAGGATGCAATACGCAGGACAGTCGTCTGGCTGAACAAGAAGGAGGCAGATTTTTGCAAGGAGATTAATGAATGCTACACTCTGATAACCGGAGCAAGCTCAGGGATTGGCGAAGCTATTGCAAAAGAGTGTGCGATTAGGGGCATGAATCTTTTCCTTGTTTCATTGCCTGAAACCGGATTAGGGGCTTTATCCTCAGAGCTAAGAAAGGGCTACGGGGTCGGGGTGCAATACCTCGAGATCGATCTTTCTGTAACTGGTTCGCAGAGGATAGTAATTCAATCTGTCAGAGATAAGGGTTTGATGATTAACGCTCTCATCAATAATGTGGGTGTGGGTTTCAATGGCAGATTCGAATCGATGGAAGAGGACAAGGTCACCAGTATGTTCATGCTCAACATCCTTAACACTACCCTGATGACCCAGTTATTTCTGCCTATGCTGAAAGAGGTACCAAGAGCCTATATTCTTAACGTGGCCAGCCTGGCCTCATTTTTCCCGCTGGCCGGGAAATGCATCTATTCTGCTACAAAGGCATATGTAATGTATTTCACATCTTCGATCAGAAAGGAACTTAAGGGCAGTAATATCACCGTGACTGGTGTTTATCCCGCAGCAGTTCCTACGAACGAAATGGTAAAAAGGAGAATAAGGGAGGGAGGAGCAATAGGCAGAAGAGCTACTGCAAGTGCTGAGGATGTAGCCCGTGAAAGCATAACAGGTATGCTTAAAGGTAAAGCGACGATATTCCCGGGGAATATCACCAAAAGTATGTTCTATGCTGGTAATATTTTGCCACAGGGTATAGTAGACCGCATGGCAAGGAAAGAATTTGAGGGGGTCCCCTTTTAGATATTAAAAAATAAGGGCCCAGAGAACACCGGTTACCCCAATTGCCGTGAGTATATATACTATCTTTTCAGGCATACGGTCGTTATTTTCCATTGTCTTTCCAAATATCCAGAAAACAAACGGATGTACCAGAAATGGCATTGCAAAGACAAATGCTATCATTCCCGCTGACTGACCTCCAAACATTCCACCCTGTATAGCCGCGAACAGCCCGAAATGGGAAATAGCCGACGAGTTGGCCATAACAGCATCGCTGAGTGGCATTCCTGAGGCTGTCAGGATAAGGAAACCGCCGAACACAGCTGTCAGCTGCCATCCTATAGAAAATAGCATTAGTCCTTTTATCTCCCTGGCATCCTGATTATTGGCACTTCGCAATACTTTAAGGGCCAGAATGGTTAGTATAATACCAACACCAGCAACGGGTAATGCCCATGTAAGCAGCAATTTTCCGGTTTCGACACTCGCTGCAAGAATTGAAAACACAAAGATGTGACCGATGAAAGGTATATTTATCATAATTGGGGCCCTTACTGCAGGCTCCAGCCCAAAATCGCCCGCTGTGCAAGCCCCCGTGAGACCAGAATGCGAGAGAGAACCGGCCATTCCGGGGGCAAGATTCCTGATACGGTTTGCACGACCGAACCAGATCAGCATTGCAAGTCCGCCAAACATCCATAAAAGCTGACCGAAAAACCCGAATGAAAGCACTGCCGTCATACCTTCCAGTCCGAAAGCCTCAAATATACGCGATCCACCAACCATGAAATTAGCTGCCAGCACCACCGGTATGCCCGCGAAAAGAAGTGACCTGATTGTTGGCCCGAAGCGCCATTCTGAGAATACCATACCGAGGGTGACAGATAATATCATTGCGAAAAAGATTTCCGGTAAAGCTATTACCGGACGAATCCACTGAGCAATGTAATATGCGATTATCAGGATTGACAGGATGACTGCTGTTTCAACTATACCTTTTCGTATGTAAAGACTGCGATTAGTAATTTTGGCACGGTAATCAATAAGTATAATGGATACTACAAGGCCGAGATAACCAAGAATCGGATAAAACTGATCAAGAGGTTCTCCTGTAGTATGTCCGACAATGGCTCTCTTCAGCGACTCAATCCCGATCAGGATAAAGAACGCCCTGATCAGAAACATGAACTGGGTGAATTTTGTGCCCAGGAATATTTCATCAGCAGATTGTATAACCAGGTCTTCAGTGTTTATTACTCTCCTCGTTATCAGCTTACTTATTTCCTGTCCCCCAACAAAGAATGAGGCCACAAGGGCAGTAATGGTCACCTTGCTTCCCAGATCAACAATCGGAAACTCCGGTAATCCGGGTGTTGCCATACCGGTGTTGACCAGAATCATTCCCATTAGCAGACCAAACACCACAATGATCAAAATTGGAGAATATCTTGTTCCGGCAACGAAAGTCCTCGAGACAAGAACCATCGAAATCACCATAAGAAATGTTAACCAGAATTGATTTAGTATATGTGCATTTGCCATTTGACTCGCCAGCTGATCCATTTTTATCCCGATTTTATGATTATTGATCCTTTTAAGGCGTGCAAAAATAGAAAGAGATTGATTTATATAAACTGCGATTTATCATTAGTTGAAATTGAGTTACAAAAACCGGTTCACCCGCGACAATATCTGATTCACAGTCTGCAATCGCCCGTTTGACAATAAATTTTTCGTGAATATCAGAAATCTTCGTAATCTTACATGAAAATTAATATCTGAACTATGATTTTGTCAACTACTTTTTCGGTTCCCGGAAGGGAGATATCTGAAATACTCGGAATAGCCCGGGGCAGCACTGTAAGGGCACGCAATGTAGGCAGGGATATTGTAGCCGGCCTCAAAAACCTTGTCGGCGGCGAAATCGAGGAATACACTCAGCTTCAGGCTCATGCCCGCGAGCAGGCAATCCAGAGAATGGAGGAGGATGCCAAAAGGATGGGCGCAGACGCGATTATCGGCATCAATATGTCAACATCAATGGTTACACAGGGCGCCGCAGAAATACTGGCTTTTGGCACAGCCGTAAAACTGAAGTAAGATGGGTATCCTGCTCTGGTTAGTCATGATAATCCTCTTCCTGTCGTTCCTGGGAGGGGTAGCCATACTTGTGGTTCTGCTTATTGACCGCATCAAAAAGCGGGATAGTGAAACCTTTGAAAGGCGTAAGTACTGATAAGGTAATATCTGATTTCTGAAATCTGAAATCCTTAGATTTTTACAACTCCGATACCAGGCCGGTCATTGAGGGTAATCTTGCCTCCGACCACTGTAACACCATCAAATATATCGTTATCAATCAACAGGTTACCATCAAGGTCAGCAAAATCGACCATCGGTGATAGCTGTGATGCTGCCGATATTGCACATGAGGTCTCGGTCATACAGCCCATCATTACGCTCATACCCATAAGTCGTCCGGTATTCATCATGGTATGTGCAGCCCTCAGGCCTCCGCATTTCATGAGTTTTATGTTAATGCCTGAATAATACCCCTTCAGTCCGAGTATATCTTTTGGGGTCTGCAGTGCCTCATCGGCGACGATGGGAAGCGGGCTCCTTTCGGTAAGCCATCCGTGGCTCTCATGGTCGGTCTTATCCATCGGCTGCTCAATGAAAACCACATTCCTTTCATTGAGCCAGTGTATCATTTCAAGAGCATGTTCACGGCTTTTCCACCCCTGATTGATATCTACACAAATAGGCTTGTCAGAAACACTTCTGATGGTCTCTATCATTTCCTTGTCGGTGTCGAGTCCCAGCTTGACCTTAAGAACCTGGTAAGGCTCGGCCTCGTGGACTTTCTGCCTCACGACATCAGGAGTGTCAATTCCGATTGTAAAGCTTGTATATGGTGTTTTGGCCGGATTGAGGCCCCATATTTTGTACCATGGCTGCCCCATCAGCTTTCCTGTCAGATCGTGAAGGGCAATATCTACCGATGCCTTTGCAGCATAGTTACCCGGGGCCATCTTTTCGACATACTCCAGGATATCCTCAATCATAAATGGATCCCTGAATTGTGACAAATTGAGTCCGCTAAGAAACTTCGCCGCTGTTTCCTGCGATTCTCCAAGGTATGGTGGCATTGAAGCCTCACCATAACCAATTACACCGTCGTACTCCAGTTCCACTATCATCACCGGAGTCGTTTGGCGGGAACTCGAGGCAATTGTAAAAACATGTTTCAGGTGAAGATCATATGGATAAAATGACAATGACAAAGCGCCACTACCCGACCGGCCATTCGGTTGCGATCTGTTACAGCTTGCTATCGCAGGGGCAATTACAAGACCACCTGCCGTTAACGCACTGTACCTGAAAAAATCTCTTCTGCTGCTCATTGTATTTATTTTATGGGGGGTTAGAAATTAGTATACCATGGGTGTTCCCTGACTGCAACCAGCCCGGGTTGTGAAGGCAGACCAAGAACTCTTCTGGCTGAAAGGTATGTAGTGGCCAGATAGTTGCTATAGTTCTGACGCGACCTGTCAAGGTTATTGATGCGTACCATTCCCGACTCATGCATTACTTCCCCGTCACCAAGATAGAGGCCTACGTGAGTCACCCTTCCCGTTCTTTGGTTTCCGAAGAATACCATATCACCCGGCTCAAGACGGCTATAGTCTTCAATTGAGCTTTCAACCTCAATGCCGTGACGCACCTGTAATGAAGCATCGCGGGCCAGTATCGTGCCGTTGATAAAGAATATCGTCTTCATGAAACCACT
>JAWOIF010000036.1:0-4984 GCA_046484805.1 Bacteroidales bacterium | reverse complement strand
GCAAAACACCTGCTAAGTGTTTCAAGGAAAGCGGGTTAGGAATCAGGTATTCATCACTGCCCTCCGACCATTTAAGCCGAGTAAGTGTGCTGGGTTCACAAATCCAGATTGCTTTATCTAATTCCGAATTACTTTAAAGGTCTTCTTAATGTTATTATCATCATATATCCTGATGAAATAAAGCCCTTTGTTTATGCCGGTCATATCAATGCTGATTGTCTGCTCGCTTGTTTTATAGCTTTTAATGATCTGGCCGGATAAACTTATTACTTCAATCAATTTCTCTTCACCCGGGTAATTTTCGAAGCTTATCTGAAGTATATCTTCTACAGGATTAGGGTACAGCTTTATTGATGTTTCAGCATAAGTCTCATTTATATCCAAGGAGCTTATCAAAGTTATGTATATGGTAGTATCGTTATTACCAATGGTTATATTTCCCTGGACAGGTATAAAATACTGGGCATATGAGACATAATGATATGTATAACCTGTTACCAGTTGCTTTACAGTATACCCATTGGGATCTGTTGTTAAGGTGGTGTTGTCAACAAACACTGTAGCATTGTTAATAGGATAACTTAAATTTGATATGAAATAAAATACATAAAACTCAACATTCTGATATGTGAGTTCTGACATAAGAACATTGATAATTTGGTGGTCATTATTTAGTATAACGTTTCCTGTTGCATCGAAATATCCCTGTTTCTTCACCTGATAAGGAAAATTTCCGTTGCTGAGGCCTGCAATGATTACTTCGCCATCGTAACCGGTATAGTGGCTGTTACCATTAAGAATGACTTCTGCATGTGCAAGTTCACTGGTGCTGTCAGCGACATTGAATATCACAGTACCATTATTAATTGTGAAATTCGCGGAATAGAAAAGGTCAAAATTGGTTACGGAGGCGTTCGCATTGTGTGTTACACTGTTTTCGTCAACCCAATTAACGAAGGTATGCCCGGTTTTAATTGCAGCCGGTAGAGTAAATGAGGTGAGGTTGTTGTTCTTAAAAGCTTGTTTGCCAATATAAACAACACTACCCGGAATTGTGATGCTTGATATACTATTCGCATTGAATGCAGCCTGATTAATATATTTTACTGAATTACCAATAGTGAGGGTGGAAATGGAATTTAATTCAAAAGCGTATTTCCCGATATGTGTAACTGAGTTGGGGATGGTCAGGCTCGTTATACCGCCTCTGACAAATGCATAGTCTCCAATGTATTGAACAGAGTTGCCAAGAGTGAGGGTCTCAAGCTTAGGATTCCATCCAAATGCCAGTTCGTCAATAAATATTACAGAATCTGGTATTATAACACTTTTTATATTGCTCCAGTAAAAAGCAAAATACCCGATATGCTCAAGAGAGTTCGGAAAGGTCATATCAGAAAAATAGAATGAGTTATCGCAGAAAGAGTATTCACCCAGGTATTTGAAACCATTGGGCAGGTTGATATCCAGAATACCCATAAAAGAGAAGACTCCTGCCTCCTGCTCCTCTCTGTCGGCAACACCGATTACTGTCTGACCCTGCAATTGAGAAGGGATAGTCAGAACAGTACCTATACCGAAACGGCAGTGGGTGATATAGCCGTTTTCCATTGTAACATCAGCATCCTGCAAGGTGTAAATAATTGATGCAGTATATGACAGATTCAGGTTGCTGACGGTGGTTGAAGGATTCAGCGTATCACCATCGCTGTTTCTCCAATGCTGAAAACCGGGTCTGGTATTATTTGGAAGGACAAAGCTTGTGATAGAATTAGTGATAAATGCCTGGACTCCAATATAGTTTATTGATGCAGGCAAAGCGATTGATGTTAACAGGTTTTGAACAAAAGCCTGATAACCCAGATAAACGAGCGAGTTGCTTAAAGTGGCAGTAGTAATACTGTTGTTTTTAAATGTCTCATTTCCAATAAACTCAACAGAATTTGGGATAACCACGCTTGTTAAATTGTTATCCCTGAAAGAGTGCCGCCCAATATATGTAAGACCGGCAGGGAAGTTAATACTTGTAAGTGCATTTGACCTGAAAGCTGTTCCTTCAATTCTTTCAAGAACAGATGGTAAAACCAGATTTGTAATTCCCTTGCCCTGGAACGCAGCAATCCCGATACCTTTGATTGCAACGCCATGGAGAGTATCGGGGATTATTATGTCAGTAATGGCGAAACTGTAAGAACAGGCTGTTATGTAATTGCGGCTGTCAAGGGTTACATCCTGATCCTGTAGGGTGTACTGTGCATCTGCAGCGTTGTATGCAAAGCAGGTAAAAGCAATAACAATTGCAAACTTGAAAAAGTAAAAAAAATGTTTCATGATGAATTAAATTAATTGTTGATGTTCAAGAGTTTAATGTGTAAATACTAACTCCTTGTCATATCATTCGTAAAAGTAGTAAAAAACTATCCGAATAAAGCAATATCTTTTGCTCTATTCTGGCATTTTGCATTAAGGTTGGTTCAATACATTGCGTGGTTCAGATTCATTGACCTTGAATCAGCAATTTCTCCTTAAACACTCCCTTGTCTGTAATAATGTTCACAAGGTATACTCCATGAGCGAGTATTCCGGGGAAAACCTCAACCAATTCTGGTTTTCCCGTCAGCTCAAACCTATTTTCATACACCACCTTCCCATCAATACCGGTCAATTGGATAAATAAAGATTTCGGAAGAAAATCCGGGAACTGGATGGTAAAGGCTCCGCTGGTGGGATTGGGGAATATCCGGATGTTTCCGGTGTTTTGATGTTCTGAAATACCCGGGTTCTGTACAAAACTGATCTGGATTGTATCGCTACCTGCGCATCCTGAGGAATCGGTGACCTGGACCCATAACAGATGTGTGCCTGAACCAAGTAATGAGGTGTCTGCAATGATGATCTGAGACATCGCCCCCGTTGACCATAGGTATGAGCCGGAAAGACCTGCGTTAAGTGTAAGGGAGCTGTTCAGGCCCAGTATAGTGTCATTTCCCAGAAAAGGGTTGGGGTTGGACAAAATTTCCACAATGGCAAAATCTTTTCCGGGGCAGATCAATGCCGGATTTCCATTGTTGGTTTCAACAGAGATTACATACACTCCGGGTATCAGCCCGGTTGAATGGAAGGTGAACATATTGCTGGAAGGAGGAGTACCTGTAGAAATTCCGTTTACTTTCCAGAAGTAGTTTACAGTGCCGCTGTCGGCAATTGCCTGGAATGACACGGAGTCGCCTGCGCATATCATCACGTCAGATCCGATATCTACCTGCATTGCCGGGTTTACCTTGATACAGTATATGTAATTCCGTGAGAGATAATATGGGCAGGACTTGTCCCGGATTGTTGCCATAAAACAGTGGGGTTTCGGTCCCGCGTCTTGTTGAGTGGGCACCCAGGTGAAGATGCCAAAGGCTGAATCGGTGGATTGATTGATGACAGCTAAGTTTGCTGTTGGAATGGCCTGGTTCCAGAAAATGGAAAATTCCTCCGGGCTCCCCTGGTTATTGATGTTGAAGGTGTCGGTGTCGTGCCCCCAGATTGCAAACCGGACGGTATCCCCTGCACATGCCTCAACTGAAAACAGCGTGTCATTTGGGTCATAACCATGGATAAGTGTGGTGTCGATGCCTGCCAGCATGGGGATCTGGCTGTTGCAGGCGATCGAGTTAACCTGCATATCACGACTTGTGACACCAATCAGGGTCATTACTCCGTTGATTTCCCTCCACTTCTTGATTTCAATCTTCAGAGGAGCTACGATGTTCATGGTAGGTGTTATGCACAGGTCGCCCGTGTATGGATTTAAACTTACCGGAGGACTTGAAGGCAGTGGCTGCAGGGCTGAATTTGGTGGGATATAGGAGACATAGGTGTACCCTGTCCATAAGTTATATGTTGCCATGGGAGTAACCAGTGCGTAGGAAAGCGAATCCCCATCCAGATCCACAGCTCCGGGATTCTGACAATTGGTTTGCTGGGTGCAGAGAATGGTGACAGGAAAGTTCGATAACAGAGGCGTGCTGGATGAGGGTGCATCGAGATTATTCAAGCGGGCCTCCATCCACAAATCTGTGCTAGGCATGACGAAGGTGGCTCCGGCGGGCGGCCAAGGTTCACCGTTCGCCAGCGCCGTCAACATGAACTTGTACAGCGCCAGGTTCTCGAGCGGCGAGTCGATGGTCTTCTCCACGTCGGCGATGGTCGCGACCAAGCGGCCGGCCGGGTCGGTGAAGATGTCCTCTTCCGACGCGTTCAGCGTCGCCATCGCGGCTTCGTACGCCTTCGCGATCACCTTCGGCGGCGAGCGCACGATGTTCAGGCGGCCGAAGTCGACCTCTTGAACGAGGTCCACGTCATCGGGCGCGAGCTCACATTTCTCCGTGGGGCCGTCGGTCGACAGCACCAACGTCAGCTCCTCGTTTCCGGCCGTAAGCGGGATCACGCAGCCGTTGTCGTCGAGAACGGGTGCGCCGTTGGCGTCCCGCTTGATGATCCACAGGTCGCCGTAGTCTCCGCCCTTCTTGCCTCCCCCGCCTCCGCCGTCACCCGGCCCGCCGGGGCCGTTGCCTCCACCCGGACCCTTGGCCATGACGATCGTCCGACCGTCCCAATCGAACGGTCCGTTGGAGGCGTGTTCGTGGTAGGTGATGCGCGTGCGTTCTTGCGCGCCCACATCGATCTGGGCCATCACGCGCCAGCGGGCGGTCACCTCTACGGTGGCCTCCACCATCTGGCCGTCGCGGCCGGCGTAGATCCAGTACGTGCCGGGCTCGAGTCCCGTGAGCACCACGTCCCCGTACCCGTAGTCCACTGCTTCCAGTTCGTTCGTGATGGTCACGTGCGCATCGTCGGGCGTGACGTCCACGAACAGCACGCCGCCTCTGGTGCCAGTTGGGTGGAGCAGCCGGCCAGCGCGAACAAGGCGGCGAATGCGATTCCCAGTCGGCGTTTCATGCGCAACTCCCTGCCGAGCCGAAGCCCAAGCGCG
>JAWOIF010000236.1:0-15624 GCA_046484805.1 Bacteroidales bacterium | reverse complement strand
CACAATTTGCGAGGCCGCTTCGCGGCGCAATTCCTTGAGTTCTTCCAGGGTGCGTTCCACCGCCTGTTTGGCGGCCCCGGCGTAGTTATCGAGGGCCTGCTGCAGGGAGTCGGCCTCGATCTCGAAATTCAGGGGCAGCGCGCCCATCGGGGTCATCATTTGCGACTGACCGAGATAGCGCACCGGACGTGAGCTGTCGTCACTGCCGTCGCTGGTCACCGGGGTCAGGCGGCGCAGAGTGCCAACTTGTTGATCGGTAAAGACCTCTTCACGATAGAGGCTGTCGGCATTCAGACGCAGGTTTTCGATGTCGATACTTTGTTCATTCATGAGGCTTGCCTTGTCACTGGATTGACACGATCGGATTCCTCCCTAGCTTAACAAATCCGCGTGCGGGAATCACAGACCGGTTGTTCAGCGTCGTGTGGCGCGCAAGCCGAGATTCAGCAGTTTCTGGATCAACTGAAGGTAATTGTAGCCGGCCTTTTGCGCCGGGCATCTACGCACCTTCAACAGATAAGGCTGCGGAGATAATGTATGCGGTTGCAGAGACAGACGGCAGTTATTATATTGATGCCGGAGAATGGCTTGAAAACTTCTACAAAAAAGCTCTGGCCGGCGGTATGAGTGAAGAGGAACTCACTGCACTTCTGTCGGAGATAGCATTCGCACCGGGAACAGAACCTGAAGAGGCAGCAACAACGGTGCTCAGTCACTCCGTGGGGAGCCTCAGTCAATTTATCGAAGGAATTAACCTTAAACAGCTCAAAATAAGGGATGCAGTCAGTCTTGTAAATCTCCTTCTCTCAGAAAGGGACAAAGCTTATGGAGAGAGGGATTTGTTCAAAGCCCTGGCGGCCACCATAGCGGAGAGTGACCTTTCGGCTTCCGAAATTCTTGAGCCGCATAAGGGTAAGAAGGGCCCGTGGAAGATACTGCTGCCGGTTGCCGGATTGCTGTTAATTCTGCTGATATTGCTGTTGCTTAGGCGTAGGAAAAAGGAAAATAGTCAATAACTGCAACTGCTGTTATAACAAACATTCTGAACGGATACTTTTACATATGTTGAGAATGTGATATTTGTCCATCAGGGGCGGGACTCTGATAATTTTTATATAAATTTGCTTACAAAACCGTCTGATGATGATGAGAAGCATATTTATTTTCATTTTGTTTGCCTTAATGGCCTGTACAACCCGGTCACAGGAAATGAAGCAATTGCAGGGTATATACATGGAAGCAGAGTATTTTCTTCTCCTGGATGAATATAACGATGCCCTTCCCTATTATCTGCAGTTATATCAGAGCCTTCCCGAAAATGCCAACATTGCCTATCGTATAGGACTCTGTTACCTTAACATACCTGACAGCAAGAACCTCGCCCTTTCATATCTCGAAACGGCTTCGAAGAATACCTCTGCAACCTACCGTGAGGGGAGCCTGAATCAAAAGTCCGCCCCGTACGACGCTATCTTCCATCTTGGTGAAGCTTACAGGATCAACTACAGGTTCGATGAGGCCAGAGAGGCATTCATCAGGTTCAGGGAGACTCTTCTTCCCGAAGATGCGGAGAATCTCAGGTTTATTGAGCACCAGATTAAGGTATGTGATTACGCAAAGGAGCTTGTCGCAAAACCGGTACAATTCCGCGAAGAGAACATTGGCACCCTCTTCAACGACGAACGGTCAAACTATAATCCGGTAATTTCAGCCGATGGCAGGTCATTTGCCTATATGGTCGGACTTAAATTCTACAATGCCATTATGTTCTCAAGAATGACCGGCAACCGCTGGGGACCGCCGGTAAACATAACACCTGATCTGCAGGTTGACGGTACTGTATTCATATCCGGACTGTCAGCCGATGGCAGAACACTTTTCCTGTCGAAAAATGACAACTTCGAAAGCAATGTCTACTCATCTTACTTCGATGGTGAAAAATGGTCACCCGCTACTCTACTAAACAGAAACATTAACACCAGATACTGGGAGTCACACGGCTTCGTGACGGAAGACGGCAATACTCTCATATTCGCTTCTGACCGTCCCGGCGGTTTTGGCGGACTTGATCTCTACATTTCGAGAAAGGTTGATGGGGACTGGGGTACGGCCGTCAATCTGGGCCCGGAGATAAACACTCCTTTCAATGAAGACAGGCCATTCCTGATAAATGAAGGAAAAACTCTCTTCTTCTGTTCACAGGGCCACTACAATATGGGGGGATACGATATCTTCAGATCAGATTTTCAGTCTAACGGATTATGGACCACCCCGGAGAACCTTGGCTATCCGGTCAATACACCAGACAATGATACATTTTTTATGCCTGTTGAAAATGGAAAAGCAGGCTATATAGCAAGATTCAGGGGGACTTCTGAGAATTTCGGAAAAGAAGACATATACAAGATAACCTTCAGATAGCCCGACAGAGGGGAAGGGTAATATAGTAAACTCAGATACTTGACAATATGCAGGTGATGACAGAACGAACAGGGGCCAGGTTTACCGCAATAATTGCAATGGCATTGATACTAAATGTGAACCTGGCGGGCCAGTCGTCAGAAGAGTTGCGGACAATATTTACCGAGGCAGAATCACATTACCTGTACGGAGAATTTGAACTTGCCAATCCGCTCTATCTAATTCTGAATGATTACATACCGGGAAATGCCAATTTAAGTTTTAAAATAGGAGACTGCTATCTCAATATTCCCGATGAACGTTCAAAAGCAATACCATTCCTTGAAATAGCCGCCCGGGAGGCTGATGCCTCTGCCAGAAGCGATAACTTCAGGGAAACCAAAGCCCCCCTGGAGGCATGGTTCTCACTTGCAACGGCATATCGCATAAATAACGAACTTGATAAAGCCCTCAATACCTATCAGACCTACCTCAGACTGGTGACAGAAGCGGACATCAGGGTCAATACCGATTTCATAAACCAGCAGATAGCTGCCTGCCGTAACGCTATAAGGCAGATGGAGGAGCCTGTTGGTGTTGAAAAGATAAACCTGGGGCCGGTTATAAACCAGGGGTCTGTCAATTTCAATCCGGCCGTCAGCTATGACGGGAACTCTATGGTATTCACTGAAAACAGGGGTCTTGAAAATGCAATATTTTATACTATAAAAGACCGGGGAGTCTGGCAGACGCCTATCGATGTTACAGGACAACTTGGCAATGCAAGGGACTGCCATGCCACCTCGCTCAATGCCGATGGTACCGAACTCTACCTTTACAAACTTGATAATTTTGATGGCAACATCTATGTCTCAAGATTGGTGGATGGAGCATGGACAAAAATCAGGAAGCTTAACAGGAATATAAACACAAGATACTATGAATCGCATGCAGCGATATCATTTGATGGCGGGAAACTCTATTTTACCAGCAACAGGCCCGGAGGACAGGGCGAACTAGATATCTATGTATCTGAAAGAGGCTCAGGAGATAACTGGGGCCCCGCAGTAAACCTCGGCCCGACCATCAACACACCATTCAATGAAGACACCCCCTTTGTTACAGAAGACGGAAAAACACTCTTCTTTGCCTCGGAAGGGCACAACAGCATGGGAGGATACGATATTTACAAGAGTCATTGGCTCGGTGAGTCGTGGTTGAGTCCTGAGAATCTTGGCTATCCCATCAACACAACCGATGATGACCTGTTCTTTCAACCGGCAGAGAACGGCGAAAGCGGGTATTACTCTCTTTATACCGATTATAAGAAAAAGGAGATTTTCAACATTAATATCGGGGAAAGAGCAATGGCAACTAATTTTGAGATAAGGGGTGTAATAACACTTGCCGATACTACTTTGAGGTTTGCAGAAAACTTTGCCATCAATCTTATAAACCTTGTCAGAGGTGACACCCTTGATACTGCTACCCCAAATGATTTTACCGGACTCTATACCTTCATAACACGACCAGGAACATATCGGCTACTGTATAAAGGTGCCGGTTACATAACCGAGACGAGAGATACAACAATAACTGCTTCACATCCCTCAAAGTCGGTCAGGATCGACGTAACACTCAATCCTGATCCTTCATACAAGCCCGATTTTATTACTGAAAGGATAGTATATGAAAAAATCGACCTTGCGTCTATTCCTTCAGTATCAAAATCAGACGCGGGAACTCTTGTCACTGATGTACTGATCAGGGATATAGGGTATACCGGCAGCGAAGATGATCAGGTTCTTTACTATACAGTTCAGGTAATGGCACTGCATAACCCTGTCGATATCTCCTACTTCAGTCACATCAATGATATGGTAGTGGTTTATAATGACTCTGACAAGTTCTACAGATATACTGCAGGAAGATTCCGGACAAGGGAAGAGGCCTACGCATACAGGTTGCAATTAATAGCCATGGGATACCCTGACGATATATTTATCAAAAAAGTCTTCAGGGAATAACAGCTCAAACATATACCATGTCTGTTATGAATACCTTAAGTAAAATCTGAAAGATGGAATATCAGGAAATCAAATTGAGGGCGGTAGAACCAGAAGACCTGGAATTACTATATAAATGGGAAAACAACATTGAATTCTGGGTGGTCAGCAACACCATCACTCCTTTCTCGAAATTCACCCTCAAAAGATATATTGAGACTTCTCATAAAACGATATATGAGACAGGTCAACTGAGGCTGATGATTGAGGTTACGGACACGAGTGAGATTATTGGCACCGTCGACCTTTTTGATTTTGATCCTTACCACCACCGGGCAGGCGTGGGTATTCTGATAGCTTCAAAGGAACACCGTCGTAAGGGATACGCCACCATGGCCATGACTGCTCTAATCGATTACTGTTTTAAAGTACTTCAGCTACATCAGTTATATTGCAACATACCCGCCAACAACAAATCCAGTCTCGACCTCTTCAAGTCTCTGGGTTTTACCGATATCGGACTTAAGAAAGACTGGACAAGGCACGGCGATAGTTATCACGACGAACATTTCCTGCAGCTTATCAGGGCTGATTAACTATTCTTTTTTATGAGAAACTTTTTTAGAACATACCCGGGATGGGCAGTGCTGCTGATCGCCGGGATAATCCAGATTACAGCCGGTTCCTGCGGCAACATCGGGGACGGCCGGAAGTTAATTGATGATGGTCATCCTTCTGAGCCGGCTATTGTAAGAACCATTCTGAAGGACACGACAAGCTTCTACTGGCTCGACACGAAGAACTACACCGGCAACGATCCGGCTGTTCCGATAGGGGTTTTTGACTCCGGCACAGGCGGGCTGACGGTTCTGGAGGCAATTCTTGCCCTCGATATGTTCAATAACTCTACCGGCGAACAGGGCAGCGACAATATACCTGATTTCAGTGATGAGAGTTTCACCTATCTTGCCGATCAGGCCAATATGCCCTATGGCGTCTATTACGCAGAAGGTAAAACCGACCTTCTTGTAGAGCATATTATCAAGGATCTGCAGTTTCTGCTGGGTGACCGTTACTACGCCGGTGAAGATGCAGCAAGCTTCTCCACAGGCAAGCAGCCGGTGAAGGCAGTTGTTATCGCCTGCAATACGGCCACGGCTTACGGTATGACTCACATCGAATCCTTCCTCGACAGTGCGGGCCTTGATATCAGGGCATTTGGTGTTATCGATGCCGGAACCAGGGGTGCCCTTCAGTGCTTTAGCACCGATGAGCCGGGAACGATAGGAGTGATGGCAACAGTGGGCACAGTTGCCTCCGGTGGCTATGAAAAATCGATTAACAGACTAAGGGATGAAATGGGCTACAGAGGCGATATCAGGGTAGTAAGTCTTGGCGGCCACGGCATCGCCGAAGCCGTCGATGAGGAGCCTGATTTCTATAACCGTACCCTCACCGCTCCCCGGGAGAACTATAAGGGTCCCTCCCTTTCTGACACCTCCTACCCCATCGACAGGTCACTGCTTGAGGTATATAACTTCGATTACGGTGATGCCAAAATGCTTTGTGATGCTGGCAACCCTTATGATTGTACGGTAATGCAGATCAACGATCCAGGCAACTATATACGCTATCACCTGGTGACGCTGCTCGAGACCATGCGCAAGACCCCGGGATACCCCGAAATGAAGGCGATAATACTGGGGTGCACTCACTACCCTTACCTTACCGAAGAGATCAGGCAGGTGCTGAATGAACTATATAATTTCAGGTCCGACGGCGATTATGTTTACCGTCACCTGATGGCCGAGGAGGTGGAACTGATCGACCCATCGGTAAATGTAGCCATCGAACTGTACGAGTGGATGCGTGGTGCTTCCATGCAGAATGCCAGTGGTGGCGATGGCGATGGTGGTCACCGGTTTTTTATCAGCGTGCCCAACAGTGATAATCCGTCAGTGGTTGTCGATGCCGGCGGAAGGTTCACCTATGAGTACAAGTACGGACGCCATGCCGGTGAGATTCAGGAGTACGTGAAGGTGGTGCCTTTTTCGCCTCGTAACATAACGGATGAGACACTGCTACGCCTCGAACAGTTCACACCCTACTCATACAAGGCCATCATCAGCAACTGGTAACCCAATATACCCTCACCTTGTTCGGCCTCTTGTATTGCGATAATCTCCCTTAAAGTAGTTTATGCCTGCAATATCGTACCTCGGTTTATGGTATATGAACCGCGCCAGGAAACCCTCGAAATCCTTCCGTTCGACCTGACTCCAGCCCGTTTCGGCTATGGCGAACATTCTGGGATAGGCCATATACTCCATATGGTCGGGTGTCTTCAGGTACTCGGCCCACAGGTTACCCTGCAATCCCAGTATGTACTTATGCTCTTCGGGGGTCAGTTCTGTCGGCAAGGGCTCGTATGAGTAAACCCATTCCAACGGAGAATAACCACCTATTGCCAGAGGTTCTCCCTCAGGCTCGGTCTGGTAATGGTCGAGATAAAGATGAGAGCTGGGTGTCATTATCACATCATGACCCATTTTTGCAGCGGCGATACCTCCGCGTGTACCACGCCATGACATTACGGTTGCCTGCGGCGCCAGCCCTCCTTCAAGTATCTCGTCCCAGCCGATAATTCTACGGTCTTTAGTCAGCAGGTAGTCTTCAATCCTATGTATGAAGTAGCTCTGCAGTTCGTCCTCGTCTTCCAATCCTTCATCCCTGATACGCTGCTGGCAGTCCGGACAAACCTTCCAGCGGGTTTTGGGCACCTCGTCGCCGCCAATATGGATATATGTTGAAGGAAACAGTTCGATAACCTCATCGAGCACATTTTGGAGGAACTCAAAGGTCTCTTCCTTGCCGGCACAGTAAACATCCTCGAAAATACCCCAACGGGTTACCACTTCAAATGGTCCGCCCGTACATGAAATCTCAGGATAGGCAGCAAGCGCGGCCACGGAATGGCCGGGCAGTTCGATCTCCGGAATAACGATAATGAAACGCTGACGGGCATACTCAACGATCTCTTTAACCTCCTCCTGGGTGTAGTATCCGCCGTATGGCTTTCCGTCGAATTCAAACGGACGTCTTCCGCCGTGACCGATAAGAGTCTCCTTGCGGTATGCACCTGTTTCAGTAAGCAGCGGATATTTCTTTATCTCGATCCTCCATCCCTGGTCCTCTGTCAGGTGCCAGTGGAAATGATTCATTTTGTGGAGGGCTATCATGTCGATATACCTCTTTATATACTCCATGGGGAACATATGACGGGCCACGTCGAGGTGCATGCCGCGGTAAACAAACCTCGGATTATCGGTTATCTCGCATGCCGGTACTGTCAGGCTGATTCCCGTGACCTCTCCCGGTGATTCAATTTCCGGAGGAAGTAGTTGCCTTATACTCTGTACTGCATAGAAAAGACCTGCCGGCGTTTCTGAAGTGATAATTATCTTTCGCGGCGTAACCGATAGGATATACCCTTCCCCTCCGGTGCCTGCATTTTCATCGATGAACATTGCCACGCGGCCTGATCCTTTTGAAGAGCCTTTGCTTACTGTCAGACCGCTTCCCGATACCCTGTTCACCATAGATGCCAGGAAATCGGCAGCAAGGCGGGTCTCATCATTTAGAATGTTTACCGTGATTTTGGTTTTCGGAGTGAATGTGAAAGCGCCCTTTCCCGGCTCAAGAGATGCCGGAATTGGAATAATGGCATAATCAGGTTCACTTTCGAGGCTCTCAACACCCGTACACCCTGCAAATATGGCCACCAACGGCATAATCAATAAGATAAGTAGCTTTTTCATGTCAATTTCATTTGAAAGATGATCTAAAAGTACTAAAAAAGTCCCATCTGCTATTTGCTAATTTACTAATTTGCTCATTTGCTAATTAGCATCCCACATGCCGCTGCAATATCCTCACCCCTCGATTTGCGTATTGAAGCAGATATGCCGGCAGCCAGCAGTCCTTTGCGGAACTGCTCCATCCTCTCCCTGCGTGAAGGCCTGAACGACATATCTCCGTGTGGATGATAAGTCAGCAGGTTAACCCTTATGGCCGAACCTCTGATGAGTTCTTTGAGTGCTTCCAGGTGCCTTTCACTGTCGTTTACACCGTCGAGCATCATGTATGCTACTGTGAACCGCCTCTTTTTTGACGGCGGGGCACTCTTTAGCAATTCAATAATCATTGCAGCCGGATAAAGAGCTTCTGCCGGAACCAGCCTTTTTCTCTCTTCAGCTACCGGAGAGACCAGACTCAATGTCAGGTTGCACCGGGTTGAGGAAAGCAGCTCCTCAATGGATGGGATTATACCGACGGTAGATACTGTAATATTTGCGTTTCCAATTGCGAGGCCCCATTCCGCGGTGAAAATTTCGATTGCCCTGATCACCTCACTGAGGTTATCCAGCGGTTCGCCCATTCCCATGAATACAACATGAGAGACTGTTGCGGCTTCAGGCAGTGCCAGTACCTGGTTGACTATCTCTCCGGCTGTGAGGTTACCATGGAATCCCATCTCTCCCGTCCGGCAGTAGAGGCATGCGCGTGCGCAGCCGCACTGTGCCGACACGCATACAGTGTTACGTTTAGCCTCAGGGATGAATACGGTCTCCACCTCTCTCCCACCGGGAAAACTAAAAAGGTACTTCACCGACCCGTCTGACGATGCGACTCTTTTTGATGGTGGAGTTATACCAGTTATAAAATGCTCACTTAGTCTCTTTCGTATTGCGCCCGCGATGGAAGTCATGGAAGTTATATCTTCCATGCGCTTCTTATATATCCAGTACGCAACCCTGGAAGCATACTTTCTGTCGATACCCCACTTCTCAAGGCTGTCTGCGATCTCGATAAGGTTTAGGCCCGTCAGAGGTAATGCCGGTGCCATTTTCTCATTCATGGCACAAATATATATAATAAGGTATACTACCAGGCTCCGGAGAAGGGTCTTTCGATATCTTCGGTGAACATACCTCCCAGGATATGAGCGCCATCTTCGGTAACTACGAAGCAGTCCTCGATCCTGATACCGAATTCACCATAGATATATATTCCCGGTTCATTGCTGAATGTCATTCCCGGTTTCAGCACCACCTTGCTATCCTGAACCAGGTATGGGTATTCATGACCCTCCATCCCGATTCCGTGGCCAAGCCTGTGTGCGAAATACTTGTAATCCGGACCGAACCCTGCATCCTCCACCACTTTTCTTGCCACCCTGTCAATATCACCGCAGGTGACACCCGGCCTGATAGCCCTGTGGGCAGCCTGTTGTGCCTTCAGTACTATGTCAAATACCTCTTTCTGTCTGTCAGTTGGTTTCCCGAATACTGTGGTGCGTGTTACGTCGCTTCTGAAGCCGTTGATGTTGCATCCGCCATCAACAAGCACTATGTCTCCGTCATGCAGGTTACGTGTCTGTCTTGTACCATGGGGGAATGCCGATGTAAAGCCGAACCACGGACCTCCGCCTCCAGGGGCGCCAAGTGACGTGTGCGCCTCGGATATATGCCTCGACAGTTGACCACGGGTCATACCCTCCTCCATTTTTGAGAATCCGTACTGGTATGCCAGTTTTGTTATTTTATTTGCGAGCTCCATATAGCCGATCTCTTTGGCTGTTTTTATTGCCCGGCAGTTTTCAGTTAATGTTGATCCGTCGGTCACTTCCGTTCTGATTTCACGGCGGAAGCCTTCACTAACGAAGCTTCTGAGATTGGGGCCCATGCCGACCTTGCCTGTTCTGATACCCAAATCGGACAGAATGGTGTTCATCAGCCTGTAAGGTGACTCGTGTTCTTCCCACGTATATATCTTATGACCTGCAGGAATAACCTCCACAGCTCTCTCTTTCTCGAAGGCCGGACATATCCAGCATGTTGTTCCGTCTTTTGTGGTAAGAGCGCCGAATACTCTTTCGCTCAGGCCCCACGATACATTGTGGAAATAACGAAAATTGGTACCACCCTCCAGGAAGATCGCATCTGTTTTGGTGGCAGCCATCTCTTCACACAGCCTTGTAAGTCTGTATTCATAATCCTCCGTTGTAAGAGGCGGCACATCCTTAACAATATTTTCGAGGCCTGTTCCGGTTTGCTGGTTATCAGCAGCCTGTCCCCCTGAGGCACAGGAGCTGAGGATAGCAGGTGCTATTCCGGTTGTAGCGATGGCGACACTGCCGGTTTTGATAAAATTTCTTCTTGAGGTTGTCATGGTAAGGCCGTTTTGTTTATAAAGTTACTGTATATAATCAGATGCACTGGGAAAACGTATATTTTCTACAACATCTTTATACTGGAAAAGGTACTTACGCAATAATTCATTATTTTTGCAGCCCGCCGTGATGATTGTCCGGCACGACCATAAAGGGAGAGATGCCAGAGCGGTCGAATGGGGCGGTCTCGAAAACCGTTGTCCTGCTATCGCGGGACCGGGGGTTCGAATCCCTCTCTCTCCGCAACAACCCAAATGAACCCCACCCGCCATCGGCGGGTGTTTTTTGTTATATGCGCTCTGAGCCTCGCTTGCAAAGGCGAAAGAATGCATATAATAAAAAAAACGCCTGTACAGGCGTGGGTTCATTTGGGCTGTTGCAGGGGGCTCCATAAAGGGATCACGACGAACAAAGTGAGGAGTAATCCCTTTAACGCCTGTACAGGCGTGGGTTCATTTGGGCTGGTGCAGGGGGCCTCAAATGAAGTGTTTCTGATAATGAGGTATCCATATCTAAAGATTGAATAATGTAAATCTTTTCTGTAATTGTGTAACTACTTCTTTTTTAATGCATTTAATTTTATGAGATTCATTCAAAATAACAAATTCCAGCATGAAAAGAGCAGAAAATAAAGTTATCATCGTAACAGGTGGAGCCTTGGGAATAGGGCGGGAGACTTGTATTTTATTGGCACAAGAAGGCGCAAAAGTAGCTGTGACCGATGTACTTGATAAAGAGGGTAAAATATTGGCAGAAGAGATTAACCATTCCGGTGGTGTGGCAAAATTCTGGCATCTTGATGTGTCAGATGAAGAAGAAGTTGAAAAAGTATTTGCCAATGTGGTCAAAGAATTTGGAAAACTTGATGCAACTGTTAATAATGCAGGTATTGCAGGTGCCGACAAGCCTACTCATGAGTTAAGTGAAAAGGAATGGGATACCGTTATGAATGTGAACGTAAAAGGAGTATTCTTCTGCACTAAACATGCCATTGCTCACATGAAGAAATCAGGTGGTGGCAGCATTGTTAACCTTTCATCAGTTTATGGTTTAGTCGGGGCCGGAGATTTACCAACCTATCACGCTTCTAAAGGGGCAGTAAGGTTGATGTCAAAAAATGATGCATTAATATATGCAAAGGACAATATAAGAGTAAACTCTGTGCATCCGGGATTTATCTGGACGCCTTTAGTTGAAGAGCTTGGGAAAGACAGGCCCGGGTTCAGAGAAAATCTTGACAGTCTGCATCCAATAGGACATATTGGTGAACCTATAGATATTGCTTATGGAATACTCTACCTGATATCTGACGAATCAAAATTTGTAACCGGAAGTGAACTGGTAGTTGATGGCGGTTATACATGCAAATAATGAGTGGGCTTCTTTTTTTCTTGCTGTTTAGAAGCATGAACTTACCAGAATGGTTACCAGGATCGTATATTTAAAATAACATCCAAATTGAGTCTTGTCTGTTAAGTTAAGCTTTCATAACTTTATTCCGTCCGGTGTGATTTTTAACCAGACTCTGTTACTAATTGGGTAAAATGTGATCACAGAATAATTTTATCTACAAAAACAGTAACAGCATGATAAATGACAGAAAATATACAAAAGGACCTGTTTCTTGATATTTTAGAAAAAAATATCGGGATCATATTAAAGATTTCGAGAGCATATACAAATTCAGTTCATGATAAAGAGGACTTGATTAATGATATTACTCTTGAACTTTGGAAATCATTTGGACGATTTAAAGGAAATTCCAGAATATCTACCTGGATATATCGTGTAGCAATTAACACGTCAATGAATTTCAACCGAAAGAAGAAAAGCGATAAGCTGTTTTTTCCGGCTGATATGAAACAATTTGAAAGTCCAATCTGGATAACAGAATCTCCGGACTCATCACACGCTGAAATCCTATACCATTGTATTGATGAGTTAAATCAGTTAAATAAAGCAATAATCCTACTCTATCTCGATGGCAATTCGCATGATGAAATATCTGAGATAACCGGAATTTCAAAGACAAATGTCGGTACAAGGATTAGCAGAATAAAAGAACAAATTAAAAACTTAGCCACATCAAAAATTTAACAAAATGGAATTATCAGAATTAAAAACTATATGGAAAGAATACGATAAAAAATTATCGGAAAACACCCGCCTTAATAAAGAAATACTGAGACTTATATTAATTAAAAAACCACAGAGAAGGCTAAACTGGATAAAAATCAAATCAGGATTATTGATATTTTCTCCTGTTCTGTTTGTCTCATTAATACTGATTCTCAACGTTCAATTCATTATTTCTCCAAGATTTTTTATCGGATTAGGCCTGTTTCTGCCTATTTTTATTATAAACTATGTCTGGGATATCAGATCTTTCATACTGATTCGTGGAGTTGATTTAACAATGCCAGTTTTGTCCATAAAAAAGGCTATTACAGAACTTGAGAAATATAAAATAAAGACCACAAAAATACGATATCTGTTAATGCCTTTAGCAATGACAGGATTTCTATTAATGATTATTAATAAGATTACTATCAGGCTGGATTTTTTCTCAATTCTACCATTGCTATTGATTGTCCTGGTGTTCTTCTTATCAATGTATTTTACTTTTAAGTATTCAATTTATGAACGTTATAAAAAGCTCAATAAAGATTTAAACGAGATAGAACAACTGGAACGCGACTAGGAAATATTACCCTACCTCCCCCTTTTATCAAAACCAGCTTCAAAAGATATTATCGTGCCATCTTCATCCCTCACAATCCTGATTCCGTATGCATTGCCGCCCTTTTCCAGTATATCCATGCCGGCTCTTGTGGCCAGGGGATGAGCCGAAGCTACACTCCCGATCTCTGCGTGATTGGTCTCTTTAATCTTGCATCCCGATAAAAGAACAATTGCGACAATGACCATGAGATGTTTGATATAAACTTGATTTTTCAAGGTAATTTTCATATGGTAACTTTAAAATTCTGCTTTACCTGTAAAATTAGCATTGGGAAAACCCCGGCGAGATAACCCGGGCTTTCTTCTACAGGCTGTCAAGATATCTCATGTCATCAACGGAGATATCAAAATCGACATCCAGGTTTTGCCTGATATACTCAGGGTGGGTTGATTTGGGAAGAGGCAGGAATCCTTTCTCAAGAACATAACGGATGGATAACTGCGCCACACTTTTACCGTATTTTTTTGCTATGCCGGAAATCTCTGCGCTGTTAAGTAGTTTACCGGTTGCAAGTGGTGAGTAGCCCTCAACGACTATTCCGTTCTTTTTGCAGTGTTCTGTGATCTCCTTCTGGGGGTGCCCTATGTGGAGCTTTATCTGGTTGACCATAGGCCTGATACTGGAATTTTCGAGTATGGCATTGATATCCTTTACATTAAAGTTTGAAATGCCTATTGCACGGGTTCTGCCACTCTCATAAAACTCTTCCATGACTTTCCAAACCTCGATATTCTGCCTGGTATAGTCGGCGCCAATCTCATTCCAGGGCCAGGGGGCATGGATAAGGTATAGGTCTATATAATCAAGGCCAGTGTTTTTAATGGTCTTATCAGCATACCGCATAGCCCTGTCTTGATTCTTAATCTCGGCCGGCAACTTTGAGGTCACGAATATTTCGCTCCGCTCAATGCCTGAGTCACGTATTGCCCTACCGACACTCTCCTCGTTGTCGTATGCCAGGGCGGTATCGATGTGTCTGTATCCTGCCTTCAGTGCAGACAATACTGAATTATATGCAATCTCTCCATTGGGTATCTGCCACGTTCCAAGGCCTATGGCCGGGATCTGCACACCGTTGGCAAGGTTAAAAAAATCGCTGCTTCTCATATAATCTTGTAATTATAACTACTATAATAGTCAGTATAAACTAGTAACCCCGGTTTCGGGAAATTGTTGAATTTAAGTAACCAAAAAAACAAGTAACACCTTTACCTGACCATTCCTGATTTTATCAGGGACTTAAGCTCTTCAAATTCTGTCCTCAGTCTTTCTATTTCACTATTCTGCTGATCAATGATCTGCTGTTGTTCCTGTATGGCCTTTGTCAGGACAGGTACCAGCTTAGTCATGTCAACACCATAGGTGTCGTCCTCTTCATTATAATCAACCATACCCGGATAAACCTTCTTTACTTCCTGGGCGATTAAGCCGGTATGTGTCACCCCCGGAGACTCCCTGAAACTATAATCGGCTATCCTCATCCTGCCGATCATATCAATGGCATTTATCTTTGTATCTGTAATACCGGTTTTAAGGCGTTCATCCGATGCCTGTATAAGCGACAATTCACCGTAGTACATTCTTATTGCACCTTCAAATGTACCGTCTCCGTCATAAAATCCAATCATGTAACTGGATCCTGAGGCATCATCTGCTCCTGCCTGAATTCTAATTCCATAACGGTTACTGGAGTTGCCGTCATTTTTGAAGTCACCTACCCAATAAGCCGTATTTCCTGATACCAGGTGTCTTCCGTTAATGGTTACATACTTATTAAAGAAGTCTCCAAAAATGAGAGGTGTTCCTGAGGCGTTTGAGATATATAGCTGGTTTGAGACTGATCCTGATAAAAAGCCGGCCTCGTATCCGACAAAGACATTACCTTTTCCTGTATTTCCTTCTCCTGCAGAATAGCCAAGGAAGACATTATTTGATCCTCCATTTGCCTGACCTGCCCTCCATCCCAAAAATGTATTATATTCTCCGTTGATGTTGTTTCCCCCGGCCCAGTATCCAATAAAAGTATTCCTGGTCTTACTTTTGGAGAGGTTACCATTTTGAATCTTCCGAAATCGGCCGCAGCAAGGAATGGTTGTCCCCAATACTGTATAGAGAGTTCGGGAGTTATATTGTAGTTTACTCTTACCGACATGCTCAGCACCTTCCACAGGTCGCCACCGCCGAAATCTAACAGCATCGATCTACCTGACAGCATCGATCCGATCATCTGGAACAGGTATCCG
>JAWOIF010000229.1:0-23486 GCA_046484805.1 Bacteroidales bacterium | reverse complement strand
GCCGCTGAAAAGGCTCTTCAGGACAGCCTGAAAGCTGCATCGCGGAATGAACTGATAGCAGGGTATTACTTTGACACTTTCAGGGAACCCTATACGCGCTTCTGGCAGGTCTGGAAGGCGGGTGCATCGCATAGAACAGATTTCGGCAAGGTAATGGCCTTCGTTAACGTCGGAAATATTCGTTCTGAAGGAACGGGAGAAACTGAATTCCAGCTTGAGGCAGAGGCCTGGCCAATAATCTCACCATCAATTTATGGGTGGGTAAACTATGCCTGGAGTCCGGGTCAATACTTCCCCCGGCACCGTGCTTCAGCCGAGTTATGGCATACTCCTGGTGGGGGATGGGTAGCATCGGCCGGATTAAACTATTACTATTTTAACCGCAATATTTTCATTACCGTAGTTGCTGCCGAGAAGTACCTGGGCTCATGGTGGTTCAATGGAAGAGTCTATTTATATTTTAAGGATTCAGGCATAACCAGTTCACTGTTTCTGAACGTAAGGAGGTATTTCAATGATACCGATTATCTTCAGCTGACTGCCGGAACAGGTACTGCTCCTGATGAACCGTTCGATGTTATTATTGATCTGGAGAGACTGAGTGCAACCACAATAAAGCTGATATACAACAAAGAGATTACTGATAAAACAGCCCTCCGTGCCGGAATTGGTTATTCCCGGGAAGAGTACTTTGAGTCACTCAACCGTAACCGTTTTGAAGGCACAATAACATTTACCCGTAAGATCATCCCGAAGAGATGAGGGTCATTTTTTTCATTATAATGGCATTGATGCTCGGGTCGTGTGCTCCCGGGAACAGACAGGAGACTGCAGATTTGCCTTTATATGCAACAGACTCACTAAGGTCACCATCGGGTGCTGATACTGCCATGCTGCCTGAAGAACCCCGTCAGGAGGATGAAGGGAGCCCCTGGCTCACGAGGGTGGAGTATTTTGGCCGCTCATTTGTATTTGTCAACCTTCTGATAATAGTAATAATAGCTTCAACAACCACTATGTTGGTGCTTCTGGTCTTTATGCTTCTCAACCGTACGAGGATGGAGCGGGAGGAGAGACTTAAGCAGTATCTGATGGAGAAATACCAGGGTCTGATAATTGACTACCTTTTTGGCGACAATATTTCAGATGATTTTGGCCGGATTGCTTCGGATGATTTCAGACGCCAGGTTCTTGTCGACCAGATGATTGATGTAAGTGTCAACCTTAAGGGTGACGCTGAGGATAAGTTGCGGAGACTCTATCTTCTGCTTGGCCTTGAGAGGGATTCGATAGCCAAGGCCCGCAGCAGGAAATGGCACAAAAAGATAAAGGGATTCCGTGAGCTGGCCTTCATGAACATACGCGATGCCAATGATGCGATGTACAAGGCTCTTGATTCAGGTAACGAGATACTGCGAATGGAGGCTCAGATTGCGCTTGTGCGCCTGAGCGATGAGAATCCTTTTGAGTTCCTCCACCACCTTGAACGACCCTTTTCATTGTGGGAGCAGATAACACTTCATGACCTTCTGGTGCAACATGAGATGAAGGCGCCTGACTTCAGGCAATGGCTCGCCTCACCGAATTATACCATCATACTGTTTTCACTGAGGATGATCAGGGAGTTCAAACAGGTTGATGCTGAGCCTGATATCAGGGAGGTCCTTTCACATGAGAATCCGCTGGTAAGAAAGATGGCCATTGAAGTCGCGGGTGACCTTAACTTCAGATCGACACTCGAACCAATGAAGAGGATGTACAAGAATGAGGATTACCATAATTGTCTCGAAATACTGAGGGCCATGGGCAAGATGCCTGATGAGAGTATGATGGGATTTCTGAAACTGGTTCTTGACAAGGAGGATGAGGTGCAGTTGCAGATCGAGGCGACAAAGGCTATTGAGAATATGGGTGAGGAGGGGATCAAAGCGCTTATTAAGCTTATGAAATCAGAATATAAGAACTACAATATTATTATACGACACGTTCTCGACAGGAGAATCTACTGAGAAAGATGTATGGATATAATTCTGGGTAAAATAATATTTTTTCTGACGCTGACACTCTTCAGTACTTACCTTATGCTTGGAGTATTTTCAGCGTTGGCTCTACGTAAATACCTGAGAAAGAACAGTTACATCAATTACAACTCACTGGTACTGTCTCCTCTCAGTCCGAGGATATCTATTATTGCACCTGCCTATAACGAGAGCAAGACAATAATAGATAATGTAAGAACACTGCTCTCTCTTTATTACAATAACTTTGAGGTAATAATTGTAAATGACGGGTCTACCGACGATACCTTCGCAAAGATTAAGGAAGCATATGAACTGGTAAGAGTCAACTACTATTTCGACTACCGGATACCTTGTGAAAGGATAAAAGGGGTCTACAAATCGAAGAATCCCTCATTCAACAGGCTTACGGTACTGGACAAGAACAACGGAGGAAAGGCAGACAGCCTGAATGCAGGCGTAAACATATGCCGCAGTCCGCTCTTCGTTGCGATAGATGCCGATTCAATAATAGAAGCTGATTCTATTTTGAAGCTTATAAAGCCTTTTCTTGAGGAGAAGGAGAAGAAGGTTATTGGAACCGGTGGTGTTATCAGGATTGTCAACTCATGTGATATTGAAAAGGGGTTTATAAGGAAGATTCACCTGCCTGTAAAGATTCTTCCGCGGCTGCAGGTGCTTGAATATACCAGGGCATTCCTGCTGGGCCGCATGGCCTGGAGCCATCTCGACGGACTAATGCTGATATCGGGAGCTATGGGCATGTTTGACAGGGAGACCGTAATAAAGTCAGGTGGCTACAGCATTAAAACTGTTGGTGAGGATATGGAGCTGGTGCTCAGAATGAGACGCTATATGGCCGACAGGGACATCAACTATGAGGTAACCTATATTCCCGATCCGTTGTGCTGGACAGAGGTGCCGTCTGATCTGAAGTCAATGAGGCGTCAGAGGACGAGATGGACGAGAGGATTGATAGAGTCATTATGGACCCACAGGAATATGCTCTTCAGGAAGAAGTATGGCAGACTGGGATTTCTGGGGTATCCCTACTGGCTTTTCTTTGAATGGGCGGCCCCGCTGATTGCTTTCCTGGGAATTGTATACACAATCATTCTCGTTATTGCCGGCAAGCTTAACTGGCCTTTCTTCCTTCTCCTTTTTACCTTTGTATATACATTTGCAGTCAGCCTTTCCACATGGGCGGTGTTGTTTGAAGAGATTACTTTCCATAAGTATGGCAGGAAGCGTGACGTACTAAAACTGTTGGCAACGGCTCTTGTTGAACCCTTCTTTTATCCCGTTCACACCTACTTTGCCGTGAAGGGAAATATTGAATTTTTACGTGGCAAGAAGGGTTGGGGCAGTGCAAGCCGCAGCGGCTTCGATTCGCAGCAAAAGAAGAAGAAGGTTCGCCGGCAGCCATAAGGCGCTCAGAGCTCAGAGCAATCAGTTTACAAATGAGGGGATATACCGCAATCCTTCAGTAACTATCTCAAGTGATTTTTTCGGACGGCCTGTTGTTTGTGGAACCTGGAGCCATACCGGCCAGGTGTACCGGTTGAGGGTGCTGGTTACGTTTCCTCTCTGTAGTATTGACAGGGCTATACCATCGGTGTAGCGGCTGTAAATCTCAAAGCTTCTTCCTCCGTCGAATGATTCGGCTCCGTCGATCACCCTTCCCTGGGTGGGATCGCGAAAATGGAGTAGTGTCCATGGCAGCCTGATAGTCAGTTTGTTGTCGCCGGTCCAGGTTACAGCTGTTCTCTCCCCGAAACTAAATGATCCTGTTGCTTCCGCAGGCAATCTGCCAAGATCAAAGATGGTTCCGTCAAAACCATTGTTAATCCATCGCATCAGCTTCCATGGTGCCCCGTCTGTGACCGTGCTTCTGAATTTCTGCACGGAGTGGTCGGCGAGATTGAACCGGGGTGTGAGGCCGAACATGTCGTAGGCTTCGGTTACGAATAGAGAGACGGTATCGGCGCCCCGTTTTGCTTCAAGAAGAAACTCGGCCCTGTTCGGTATCTGCTGGCCTGTGGGGAAAAGGCCCTCTCCCGTGTCTGCCAGATAAGTGTCGAAAGCAATGTTTATTGTCTCTTCAGGGTCGTAGGGGTGGTTCGTGGTGAACTCTATATAGAAGTATGCATTGTCGTGAGAAGCTCTTACAGATGAGATGTTCTCTGATGATGAGAGGGTGTAGTTCTGCCATGCCGGTTCATCTTTCGGGTCGAAGGTTATCAGCCCGAAGTTTTGCTCGGGTGAGATGAGATTATGCCATAGCTGTCTGGTAGGAATTATATTTCCTTCCGAGCTGATTCCGAATGCCTCCATGTAGAGTACTATCCAGGTCTGCTTGAACCACTCATCCATCCATGAGAACATGAATCCACCTCCGCAGCCCGAATTGATAATGTTTCGCAGTAGCCTGACGTTATAGTTCCCCTGTTGATCTTCTGACAGGCCTCCGTGATTCATCCCACTAAATGATTTGTGTGCATCGCCCCATGATGAAGGAACACCAAACTCTCCTATGATGAGGGGTATCCCATCATAATAGTTTTTCAGGTCTGTGAGATAGCCAAGGTAGTTGTTCGGTCCGTACTCATCACTGAATGTCTGGTAATATGGTTCGTCGCTGATAAAATCGGGGTAATAGGGATATGCATGGTAGCTCGCGAACAGGAGTTTTTCCTGGCTTGTCTGGGTAATCTTCATTATGTCAATATGAGCTACATCTTCATCAGTATGTATCTCTGTGGGATGTGTCAGCGGATCTAGCGTGGGCCAGCTCGACATGCTGACAGTTCTTCTGACGGAATAGCTGTTGTTCTCATAACTGATGGTTTCGTCGAGCATTTTTGCAGCGAAGAGTTCTGATGCGGTGGCGTTTGTGATAGTGAGGAAATTCCCTGTCCAGTCTGCCGGTTCCGTCATTTCATTATCGGTTGTCTGTACCTCAAAGGGAGATATCTCCCTTCCAATTATAAATCCTGCCACCCAGGGTGAAATATCAGTCTCGTAGTCACCGTAAGCCCTTCCGGGTCTGAATGCAATAGATTTGTTGCCATGGATGCAGTCAATTACTTCCCTGATTGAAGAGATAAATTCTTCCGATCTGTTTGTCAGGTTGTTTTCGGCAGGATCGGCAGGATCTTCAGGTTCATCGAGCCATATACCCTGGAAGAGGTAAAGCGGGTCAGACTGATTTTTTTGGTTGTACTCAGCAAGCTTCTCGTAGAATACCGGGGGATGGAGGGTATATACCCTGAGTGAGTTGAATCCGGCTTCTGCCATCATGGCGATCCATGATTCATACATCTCAGGTGAGATTGCATAGGCTACTTCTCCGGGGAAATAACCCGGGGGCGCTACACCCAGGTTGATGCCTTTAAGTATCATTGAAAGATACTCTCCTCCTTTATAAACGGCAATATGGCTGCCGGTGGTTTTAAATGGAACCGAAATAATTGGGTTAAGAGTGAAGTTGATAATGGTATCGTTCACTACAGCGATCTCAGCGATTCTTACATCGTGATGACCGGCAGCAGCAACAGTAACTTCAAAGGCAATTGCCGATCCGTAGTATTGTCCGGGAGTATCCCCGACCGGAAACTGGTATGGTGAGATGGTTGCACCTCCTGTTCCTGCTGTTTCTGTTGCCCTTATCACTCTGCCTGACAGCGTCTTGCCCCTGAAGGTTATCGCGTAGATATAAATACCCCTGGGTTCAGGGTGGCCCGAACTGTTGAGTCCGCCCCACGTGATGGTATATCCTCCGGCAGGTATCGAACCGAATGAATTTGAGATTATCTTCCTGCCATTCAGACTGTAAATTGCAAATTCGATATCACCATCGAATCCAGTTACCAGTGGAATATTTACCTGTTCACTGAACGGTGCAGGAAAGGGGTCACCGGTGATTATAGGTTTCGGATCGGCAGGGAAGATACCGGGGATAGTAAGCCGGTAGGTACCGTCAGCGGTAGAAGTGGCACTGAAAGTGGAGGTGCTTTGGCTAAAGATTATGGTAGCAGCCTCAATGGCATTATTCTGAGGATCAGTTATTTTACCGGTAATTATAACATCCTTTCCGTATGCTGTTGAAATTACGAACAGGGCTGATAGCAGCATTAGTGTTGCTGAAAGGTATATTTTCCGGTGAGATTGCATCGTCAAAGAGGGCTGAGAGCTTTCCTATCGGGGTAGCCCGACAGTGTGTCCCAGTATTATCACCTGATTCGATCTCAGGTTCATCTGCGGGGCCAGAGCGTTCCTGTCAATCATTGCCCTTACCACCCCGCCCATATTTTCCGAGGCACACCACAGGTATACATTCTGGGAGATGAAACCCGCATTGGCATAAGGCGAATACAGATCGGTATCACGGATCACATCACCCTCCTTCCTGCCCAGCTTACCCATGTCGGCGACAAAAATAAGGTTCACAGGTGCGGTACCCACGAAGTCCTGGCTGCCGCAAAGAGCCCTTATATCGCGATTATGTATCTGTTTCAGCAGATTTCTGCCGGCATCATAGATATATAGACCCGATTTAAGGGAAACATAGATATCAATCTCCTGATAGTTACGTGATGAGGGAGCAGTTCTTTTACCCTCCTCCTGCCTGTTGAAGCCCCATGCCGCCCAAAGCAGATCTGACATCTGCTGCATGGTAAGGTCTTTTTCGCTGAATTCCCTGAAGCTTTTCCTTTCACCAAGGGCTTCCATTAGGGGCTTGCCCCCTTTTTTCACAGGTTCAGGCAGGTTTATATCCTGCCCACCTGAAATGATGGTCGAACTTGTCATGACAATGAGTGTGCAGATCGCAGTGATTATGAGTTTCTTCATTTTCAGATATTTTTAGTTTGCATAAATATCAGTTTACAAAGATAGTATTTGAATCGTACCAATTGAAAAATGCGCCATACTGTCGTTTTAAACTTTTATTGTTATTTTGCAGACTGAAATCGTTAACCGGGGCCGTGGCCGAGCTCACGACCGAAGGGAGTAATCTTAAATCACATCTGAAATCTGAAATCGTTAATCTGAAATCTTACATCTTATGGTTCTGAACTACATCTGGATAGCATTCTTTCTGATAGGTTTTGTCTTCGCTCTTGTACAGCTGATATTTTTGGGCAACATAGAGATATTCAATGAGTTGGTCAACTCAACATTTGACAATGCCCGTACCGGTTTTGAGATATCGCTCGGACTGACCGGGGTGCTGACTTTGTGGATGGGCCTTATGAAGATAGGGGAGAAGGGTGGTATGATCAGGCTTATGTCGAAACTTATCGGACCGTTTTTCAGCCGCATCTTTCCCGACCTTCCCAAGAACCATCCGGCTTACGGTTCCATAATGATGAATATTGCAGCGAATATGCTGGGGCTTGATAATGCTGCCACGCCGGTAGGTCTGAAAGCCATGAAGGAGATGCAGGAGACAAATCCGGTTCCTGATACCGCCTCGAATCCGATGATTATGTTTCTTGTCCTGAACACATCGGGTCTTACCATCATACCTATAAGTATTATGGTATACCGTGCCCAGCTCGGGGCGGCAAATCCGTCTGACATATTCCTGCCGATTCTGCTTGCCACCTTTTTCTCTACACTTGCTGGTATGATTAGTGTTGCCGTGATGCAGAAGATAAACCTGTTTGACAGGGTGGTGCTTGCCTATGTAGGAGGGATGACTGCCGTGATAGCGACGCTGATAGTATGGTTCGGCAGTATGGAACAGGAGCAGATAATGACGGTATCAACTCTAATTGCCAACATGACCCTGTTTTCGGTGATAATATTCTTTATAGTTCTTGCCGTAATAAACAAGGTAAATGTATATGATTCATTTATTGAGGGTGCGAAAGAGGGATTTAATATTGCGATTAAGATAATACCATTCCTTGTTGCCATTCTTGTAGCGATTGGTGTTTTCAGGGCTTCGGGTGCAATGGATTTTCTTATCAGCGGGATCGGGAAGTTGTTTTCAATGATGGGATTTGATACCCAGTTCATTGATGCCCTTCCGACTGCCCTGATGAAACCGCTCAGCGGAAGCGGATCGAGAGGACTGATGATTGATGCCATGAACACTTACGGAGCAGATTCATTCGTCGGAAGGCTCTCCTCAACAGTCCAGGGTGCAACTGATACCACATTCTATGTAATAGCGGTCTATTTCGGATCAGTCGGCATTAAGAATACACGCTACGCAGTTACCTGCGGACTTATCGCCGACTTCACCGGCATCATCGCCGCCATACTTCTGGGATATTTCTTCTTCGCATAACGAAAAATACGGAGTGACCAGAGAGCGAACAGTTTTACTTATTAAATTTGGGGACTTAAAAAAACTGAAGCAATGGGACGAGCATTTGAATATCGGAGGGCTGCCAAAGAGAAGAGGTGGGACAAGATGTCGAAGGTATTTCCGAAGCTGGCTAAGGCAATAACAGTTGCGGCCAGGGAAGGTGTGCCAGACCCCGAGATGAATTCCCGGCTTCGTACAGCCATTCTTAATGCCAAGGCACAGAATATGCCCAAGGATAACATTGAGGCTGCAATCAAACGGGCTGCCGGAAAGGACTTTGAAAACTTTAGCGAGGTAAACTTTGAGGGTAAGGGTCCGCACGGAGTACTTATTTTTATTGAATGTGCAACAGACAACAACACCCGTACCGTTGCAAACGTAAAATCCTATTTCAATAAGTTCGGAGGCTCACTGGTGCCCAACGGTTCACTTGAATTCATGTTCTCGCGTAGGGCAGTTTTCGAGTTTGAAAAGCCTGATTCGCTTGATATCGAAGAGCTTGAACTCGATCTTATCGAATATGGCCTCGAAGAGGTAGAGGTATATGAGGATACTGTTTATCTGTATACTGATTACACGAACTTCGGTTCGTTATCCAATGCGCTTGAGGATAAAGGGATTGAGGTATCCAAATCGTCACTTAAGAGAATCCCTACAACGCCGGTTGAATTCACGGAAGAACAACTTATCGAAATAGAAAAGCTCATCGATCGCATTGAGGACGACGACGATGTGCAGGCGGTGTTTACGAATATAGCTTAATAAAAGGTGTCCGGTGTCCGGTGTCCGGAACCGAGGCGCGTAGCGACGAGCTCGCGACCAAATGGGAGCAATCCGGCATTGTATTATTATCCCTTCCTGCACTCCGTACCCTGTACCCTTTAACCGTTTGCCGTCCGCCGTTTACCGTGTTTTTCTTTTTTTGTACATTTACGTATTGAATGTTTGATTATTTTGGTAGTGACGAACACAGTAAACAAAAATCCGGGCCACCAGATCAGTTATGTGGCATTGATTCCGTTTATGGTCTTCCTGTTAATATCAGGGTCCACCAGCGCTCAGGATGGTGGTTTGTTTCTTACCCATTTTGCCGAGAGCCGTCAGACGGAGGATCAGAACTGGGCGATCTGCCAGGATAATTACGATATAATGCTGTTTGCCAACCGCAGGGGCGTGGTGACTTTCGACGGCTACAACTGGGACCTTATCAGACTGCCGGTAATACCCTACAGCATGGTATACAACAGCAGCGATGAAAGGGTATACATTGGCGGTGAAAACGGATACGGCTATTTGCAGAGGAACGCAAATGGTATATACAACTACATTTCCATCGATGCTGATTCTGCTTTCAGGGGTGTGGTGACAGGAATAACCCTGACCGATACCCTGCTTTATGTTCTTACTCCTGAATGCCTTGCCGTACACAGCCTGCCCGATCTTCAGCAGAATGATCTCCTTTCTTCAGGACCGGAACAGGCCTTTGCATCTCTGTTCAGCACACCGCAGGGAGTTTTTCTGAGCATCTGGTCGACAGGACTCTGTAAACTCGAGGGGGATGAACTTATTCCATTAATCACTGGCTATATGACCGCCTACGATGAGATACTCTTCGCACTTCCGTACGATAGTATACGTGTGCTGGTAGGCCTGGGTTCCAACAGTATACACCTTTTTGACGGACTGGAGTTCTACAGATGGGAACCGGTGGATGAGGGATATCTTGAACAGAAACTTCTGGCCGGCGGACATTTGATAAATGACACACTATACCTGTTTTCAACTATTGAGGGCGGAGTGATTGTGGTTGGCAGGGCCAGCAAAAAGGTATATCATACTATTAATTACGAGAGAGGACTTCCTGATAATGAGGTCTTTGCGACAGGGTCTGATAATAATGGCGGATTGTGGATGTCGCATGAATTCGGATTGACACGGGCCGATCTTACTCTTCCCGTAAGTAATTTCGGTATTTATCAGGGACTGAAGGGTAATCTTATTTCAGCTGTATGGTACAATGATAAACTTTATGCGGGAACCAGTGACGGGCTCTATTTGCTGAGTGAGGTAAAGAGATACGAGACAGAGGAGGTGTTGAGGAGGGTGCCGGTGAGACGTCAAATTGTTAAGGCTCCTGTTGAACCGGAACCCCTGATTGAAATTGTGCCTGTTCCTAAGCAGGAGGTTCTTCAGCCCGAGCGCAGGAGTATCTTTGACAGGATTTTTGGAAAGATAACCGGGAAAAAACAATCTGAAGAGGTTGAAGAGACTGTACCAGAGAAAAAACCTGTCGAATCACGTCAGGTTGCCGTTGAACCACCGTTACCTGCCTACAGGTATGTGACAAGAACGGTGTCAAGGCTAAGCTCTGTAAGGCATGAATTCAGGAGCGTTACCGGAATTGCCGAAAAGTGCAAGCAACTGGTTGCAACACCTGACGGATTGCTTGTCGGAACGAACAGGGGGCTGTATCAGGTCAGGGAAAGCGTGGCAGTACCTGTTGTTACGGGTGTATATGTCAATCATATAAGCAGTGCGACGCCAGAAGGAAGGCACTATGTTGCTACCGGCAGCGGCTGGTTTTCCGTCATCTTTCAGAATGGCGAGTGGAAGGCAAATATTCCGTTTCCGGCTGCTAACCGGACCTTTTACTCGGTTGCGGTCGATAGCGATGCCAGTTTGTGGTTCGGAGCTGAAAACAGCCTTGTTCGTATCTGCAATCACGGACAGCCGGAGAGCAGTGTGAAAGAGTACAGGGTTGCTTCAGATTTTGTGCAGAGGTATCATGTTGAATATATGAGAGATACCCTGTTTATGTTCACTGAAACCGGAATATACTACCATGATTCTGTGAATGACGACCTTGTGGCTCTGCCGGGTTATGAAAAAGGCAACCAGCCATACAGGTATATTTTTACAGAGAACGGTAATCCATGGATCTTCAGAGAAGGTTTTCCTTTCTGGTTCGGAACCGGTGAGGGGTGGACCAGAGAGGAGCAGTCACTGTTAAGACTTTTTCAGGGAATAGGTTCGATAAGCAGCTCGGGAAAGAGACTGTGGATAACGGATGAAGCCAACAGGATAATCAGGATTGATCCGACTGAACAGGGTGGAATAATCAATAAACTTGATCTTTATATTGGCGGAACAAGAGGGCCGGAAGAGCCTTTCTTTGGCATAGAAGGAGCTGAATTTGCCCGCGGACAGAGAGTTGTCCAGTTTAGCTTTGTATCTCCATATTACATAAATCAGAATGCCGTACAATACAGATATCGCATTGAGGGTTTAACCGACGGATGGACCGAATGGTCATCAAATCCTGTACTGACCCTGTTTCCCAAGCCGGGAAGTTATACTCTCACGGTGATGTCGCGTGCAGTAACAGGTTTGATAAGCAGCGAAAAGACTCTGGAATTCTGGATCAGGCCAGGGATAACAGAAACGAGCTGGTTTTATATTATTGTGGTATTTGTTTTACTCATCTCTGTTTTCGCAATGATGAGGATGAGGGAGAAGAAGCTTGTTCACGATAAATATGTCCTCGAGCAGAAAGTCATGGAACGCACCGCTAGAATAGCTGCTCAGAAGCAGGAGATAACTTCCAGTATAGCCTATGCGAGCCGAATCCAGCATGCAATGCTGTCTGAGGTTATTCTTTTCAAAAATAGTTTTTCAGATCACTTCATTTTTTTCAGGCCAAGGGATATTGTCAGCGGAGACTTCTTCTGGATAGCCGGCGAGGGGGGAAGGGTGTTTTTCACGGCAGCTGACTGTACCGGACACGGAGTTCCGGGAGCCTTTATGAGCATGCTCGGAATTTCGTCACTGAATGATATAATCAATAGTGACACGACGCTATCAGCATCACAGGTACTGGGATTGCTCAGGGAAAGGGTCAAGATATCGCTAAAGCAGACAGGAAGGGAAGGAGAGGCTGCAGATGGTATTGACATGGCCTTATGTATCTATGATCCGGGCAGCAGTACAGTTGAATTTGCAGCCGCATACAATTCAATGCTTCATTTCAGGGGTTCAAAGATGAGTGAATATCGAGGCGACAGGATGCCGATTGGGATATTTTACGGTGAAAAACCACACTTCAGGAACCATATTGTTAAGATCAACAGGGGAGATGCTATTTATCTATTTACCGATGGTTTTGCCGATCAGTTTGGCGGGCCTGATCAAACCAAATACAAGGTTAAGAATCTCAAAATGTTTCTCTCTTCCGTAAAGGAGTTGCCAATGGTCGAACAAAAGAGATTGATCGAAGAGGAGTTTGAGCGCTGGAAAGGAGAACAGGAGCAGGTTGATGATGTTACTGTAATAGGTATAAGGTTTTAACTTTCCCTGTTAATAACTCCCTGACTGTTTTAATATTGCCGGAAAATATTATTGATTACTGTTGCGATTCTGAGAGATAGTTTCTATTTTTAGACTTTTCCTAAGGTAGAATAGTCAATGTTCTGAACTGGAAGTGAAGTCAGGTCATTTAATACTGTAATCAATGGGCTCTCAGGCCAAGGTGTTTTTCGTCTATGGGACAATTAGCCAATCAGACCGGGCTTTCTCTCTGACCGCCGCCGCTTATAATAATTGTGCAGGAAGAGGCGGTTTGCTTTTGAGATTCATACTATTCGGGTTACTTATACTGCAGGCAGTTGACACCCATTCTCAGAAAGTAAATCACCAGAAGTACCAGGGCGCTGACCTTTACGTTTATGATTTTTGCTTTTCACCGGGCGGATCAATCATGGCCTATACCGATGGCTTGACTGTAAGACTGTGCAACCCACACAGCATGGAATCCGGCAACCATTTATCAGGCGGCCACACTGACAGAATTCTTTCTATTGACATGTCGGCTGATAGTTCAATGATGGCCACAGGAGGGAAGGATGGTATTATTCTGATATGGAACCTGCATACCGGAACTGTTATTAAAAGGCTCGATTATAACCACTCTATGGTTACGGCATTAAGGTTCGATCCATCAGGTACAGGAATAGTTTCTGGGTCATTGGATGGGCGCCTGGTGTATTACGACTTATCGGAAGAGAGAATCAGGTATGAGAATAATGTGCATGACAAAATAATAACTGCAGTTGCAGTTTCTCCCGGTGGAGGAATAATTGCAAGCGCAGGGGCAGACAGGGTGCTTTATATAACAGAAACCACCACAGGTAATATTATTCTCAATACACCTGATCACAAGAACTGGATCAGGGACCTTGAATTTTCACCTGACGGGAGTCGCCTCGCTACGTGTGGTGATGACAGGACAGTGATAACTTACAATACTGAAAATAGTCTTAATATCCTCAGAATGCCAGGGGGTATTAAGGAGAGCGGCAGGATAAATAGTGTAGATATTAATAATGACAACAGTAGTCTTGTGATCGGACTTGACAATGGTCTGATTGTAGTCAGGACAGTCTACTCAAGGTATGTGGTCAATATCGGTAAACCTGTTACTGAAGTTCGATTCATGCCCGGAACTGGTGCGGAAGTTATACTGGTGGCAGCCACATACGGATCGGGCCTGCTTCGTATACCTATGGCAGAACTGAAATTAAAAGAGAAGAAGGCACCATGAAAAGGTATCTGCAGTTTGAATCTTTATTGCTTTGCTTATTTATGGCAGGTTTATTTCTGTCGGCATGCAACGAGAAGGATGAGAGCGTTCCGGCGGTACAGACCGGCGAGATAACAATGGTAGACAGCCTGATTGTTGTTACTGCAGTCATCCAAAACGATCCGGGTAATATAATAGAGTATGGATTTATCTGGGGTATTGACCCTGATAATGTTGCTGCGAAAAAGATTACCTGTGGTACGATTCCACTGTCTGATGTATATGAGAGCAGAATAGGGAGGGAGGATATCTCATTGGCTTATGTTGAATACAGGGTAAGAGCTTTTGTTAGGAATGACTCGAAAACCTTTTACGGACGAGAGGTTAAGTTTCTAAGTATTGCAGGCTCCGGACCCAGAATCAACTATTTTGAACCGGATACCGGTGGCTGGGGTGATACTGTTTCAATTCATGGTTATAACTTTCTTGAACGCCCGGGCTCTACAAAGGTTTATATTGGTTCCATAAACCTCAAGATAGAGGCGATAAATGATTCACTGGCTGTTGTGGTTATTCCTGCAAACCTGGGTAAGGTGGAGTCTGTTTTTACGGTCACCAACAGTAACATTACCGCTACCTCTAAGAACAAATTTAAAATACTGCCACCTGTGCTGAAGAGTATATCACCTGACTCAGCAACCGTAGGTACAAGTCTTACAATGAAGGGGAAAAGATTCAGCAGTGAAAAGACTTTCGTCAATGTGATGGTAGATGGTAAGGCAGCATCGGTCCAGCTAACAAGCGATTCTCTGATTACTTTCGTCATGCCTTCCGGCATTACAAGCTCTGAACCCGAGATTAGCATCAAGGTTCTCGGGCAGGAGTCTGATGAACTGCTTAACATAATTAATGCAAGGCCGTTAGTTAAAACAGTCTCCCCCTCTGTATGGCCTGGCGATCAAATTACCATTGAAGGTAAGTATTTCGGCCCATACTCACCTTATCATACTTATACCAGGGTTTATGTCAACGGATCTCAGTGCACCATCAATCAGGTTTCTGATACTCTGATAAAGGCAACGCTACCGGTTAATCTTGAAACAGGACCGGCAACAATCAGGGTAACTACCGAAAGCAGGGTTACTGAAGTCGATGGTAAGCTTGTTGTCAACGGTCCGACGACCACCGGAATTGAGCCTCAGCAGGCCGTTTTCGGTGACGAGGTAGTGATTAGCGGTGAAGGATTCACTGAGTTTGGTGTCATTTCGGTATCATTCGATGAGTTTGAAGCAAATATCACTGAAATTCAGGATAACCTTATAAAGGTAATTGTTCCGGGCACAATAAGCAGAGAGAATACTAAAATAAGACTGAAGACCGGAGACAGAACATTCTATACATCAAAGTCATTCAGGCTTTTACTTCCTGTGATTCATGATGTGAACCCAAAGCAATTTACATTTCTGGACACGATAACATTAACCGGCGAATATTTTAATCCCGATCCAACAAATTACCGTGTTATGATTGGAGCAGTCGTTTGCCCTGTTATAGAGGCAAGTGAAACCAATCTAGTTGTTGTTGTACCGACTAACTATGTAACTCTAACCGGATGGCCCGTATTAGTCAGGATAATAACAAACAATACACTGACATCAGATGGTCCGATAATAAACCTGAAGCCTCCGGAGATATTGGATGTAAATCCAAAGCAGTTCACATTTCTTGATACAATTACGATTACCGGTACCTATTTTAATCCCGATCCGGCTACTTCCAGGATACATATAGGTTCAAATCCATGTACCATCATAGATGGTAACAGGGAGCAAATAAGAGCCAGAGTTCATGTAACCTATTCTACTGCTACCGGTGGCGCCGAAGCTGTAACACTATGGATTGGCAATTTTAATATTAATGCATATGGGCCGGCAATTGATCTAATTGAACCGGAGGTTACCTCAGTTAACCCTGCTTCAGTAACAATTGGCGATACTATTACGATAACTGGCAATCACTTCAATCCGGTACCTTCTAATAATAGCGTTAAGCTTGGCACACAGGCACTTTCAGTGATCACTGGATCTTCCACTGTACTATTGGCGATTGCGGATCATCCCTCGTCAGGAGAATATAATCTTGCAGTTAAGGCAGGCAATAAAACAAGCACTCAACCTACCCCGGTAACAATATATAATCCCTTTTCATTTATTGATTTGTTGAAGGATGGTCAGATTTTTGGGACTAAGCGGAGCATGATAGCTTTCATTACAGGAGGCCAACTTATTGCAGGTCAGGGCGAATACTTTGCTAACACCAATTCTACTTACTTCGGCATAGACCCCGAAATACCAAAACAACTATCGTCATTTACAATAGCCGATAATAATCTTACATACGGTGCTTTCAGTTTCTGCTATTCAGATCAGGGATATGTGCTTTCAAACGGGGGATTATTCAAATATGATGATGGGATTCCAGGATATTCGATGGTAAGTCAGTACCCTGGCGAAGCTATCAGATATCAATCTGGCTTCGTTATAGGTGACAAACTATATATTGGAACAGGAACTAATGCTGCAGCCCAAACTCTTGATGAGTTTTGGGAATATAACCTTGTTTCAGGAGTATGGACACGCAAGGCCAGCTTCCCTGGAGGTCCAATTGCCGTAGGTACGGCATTTGCGATATTCGGTAAGGGTTATATGGGGTTCGGTAGCCCCATTCAGAGAAACCTCTATGAATATGATCCGGGAACAGATACGTGGAGTTATAAGTGCCAGATACCTGATCTCGTTACAGACATTGATAAAGGTCGTTATGCCCTAGTAAGCATTGCTATCGGTGGGCGGGCAATTGTGGGGCTCGGCAGAAGTTCCACTGTGTCGGCTTATGGTGACTTGTATAGCTATGATCCGGTTGAAAACAGTTGGGAGAAGCTGAGAGAATTAGGCTCAGGAATAAAATTGTCTTACCCTGTAATGATTACTGATGGTGAATTTGGCTATATTATTGGTGGCTATTACCTTCCGAGACTCCAACTTATTAAATTCAGAATCTCCGACCTATGAGAAAATGCAGAATAATTAAACTGAGGTCGTTTATGATGGTTCTGGTTCTACTGGATCCGGCAATATCATCCGGCCAACTGCCTGAATCAAGGGTTTCGGTTGGTATCTCATACGAACACTTTTTCCTTTCCGGGAAGGATTACATAAACTACTCCTACGTTTCACTACCTGCCCTCTTCACTAACATGAAAATAACCTATGGCTACTCTGCTGTGATTCACTATAATATGAATAGCTTCCTGGGAGTCGGATTAAAATACAGGAATATGATTTTATCGGACTGGCAGCTCGACGGCCAGCTTTATTACAGAAATGTGAAATCGCATGTTTCCTCAGTATCACCCGTGGTAATGGTTAATCTCATCACGGGGAGGTGGAATTCGGCAGGTTTGTCACTGGAAGCAACCCTGCCCGGTTTTACAACACTTACCCTTCAAAACAATATGGATATCAGGGCTTTTGAAGAGGACGACTACTTCGATTTCAACGAGATGGAAGAGATTGTTACATATATCCCCGGTTTCGGAATTGAAGCAGTCTCATGGTTCCGTATAGGTAATTCATCGGCCATCAGTGCCTCGGCAGGGTGGGTTTTTTACAAGACAGATTCGTATCATTTTCCCGATGTTTCAATAAACGGTTTTACAGCCAGAGTGGGGTTTGTAAGAAATATATTTAAGGATAAACTATACATCTACAGATAGATTTACCATACCAATGACTTTATAGAAATGAGATCAGTTATCATTAAGATTTTGTGCATTATCGCCATGGCAGGCATTTCCAGAGTTGATACTCTGGGACAAAAGGAAGGATCTCCGGGTTATATCATAACAACAACCCTCGATACAGTGTACGGGAATATTCTTTCAGCTGGCAATGTTTTGTGCCGCTTTGATGACGGTACCCAGGTGATTGAAAGAAAACCGGGTGAAATCTATGGTTTCAGGTTCAGCGAAGGTAAGTTCTATCTCACCAAGACTGTAACCATTCACGGCCTGGAACGATCTTTTTTTCTGGAATACCTGCTGAACGGTATTGCCAGCGTCTACTATCTGCGTTACCTGGGTGTTGATTACTTCTATGTGGAGAAGGATGGAAGGCTATATGAGTTAACTGATGAAGATATAGAGAGAAGAGAGAATGGGGTCTTGCTGGCTGGAAAGAGTAACAGGTTCAAAGGCATTCTGATAAGCCTCCTTTCCGATTGCCCTGAAATAATACCTGAGATTGAGACATCAACCTTTACCAGAAAGTCAATGGTTGAAGTTTCAAGAAAGTACCATCAATATGTCTGTACTGAATATGAATGTGTCGAATATGAGAAGTCATTCAACAAAATAACCGTGTCAGCCGGTCCTGCGATACAAACAGGCTACTCATCTTACCGACTTCATCGGATGCCGCATAATTTTAATATTCAATATCTCAATCTGCATTCCGGACCATCACTTTTTACTCATGGAGTAGGGGTATGTCTCAGGGTTGATCTGGGGACAAAAGAGAGAAGTACTTTTCTTGATATCAATTCGATGTTAGCAAGGGAAGAGTATTATATGGAGGCCATACAGAAACTGGTAGAAGAAACGAGGTTTTTTATTCTCGAAAGCAGTCCACTGATAATCAGCAATAGTATTACCTTCAATACCGGTCCATACGAGAAGCGTTTTAATCCGTACCTGGGCATTGGCTATGGTTTTGATGTCTACAATGACCGGAACATAATCTACAAGTATTTCCTGATCGAGGAGGAGGAACTGGTTCTGGTATCCGAGACAAAGCCCCGGTTTTTATCATTAATACATTCTGCACTCCTGACAGGTGGCTTAATGATTCCGACATGGCAAGGGTCTTTCATCGGTACCGAGCTGTCAGTCAGAAGGAAATATGGGTTTTCGCACGGTCTCCATATTATGTCAGGCTGGGGTGCGAATATAGCTCTAAGGTATTTTTTCTGATTATATTGTCAGACACCTGACTTCAATTCGGCCTTAAGCAGCCTGTAATCAGGGCACACCTCCTCCAGAAGTTTGTAGAAGCCGGGGCCATGGTTTCGGTGGCGCAGGTGGCACAGCTCGTGCATTATTACATAATCGATAAGCTCAATCCTCTTTTTCAGAAGATTTGAGCTGAGGTTGATGGAGCCGTTGGGTGAGCAGCTGCCCCAGCGGCTGACCGTGGAGCGAACCTTCAGTCCGGTTGGCCTGAAGTTGTAATGGGAATGCTTTTTCAGGAGATGAGCCATCCTCTCACCAAATACCTCCATCGCCTTTTTACGGTAAAGAACCTTGACAAGCTGTTCGCCGTACCCGGGGTTCCACTCATTTGCTGTTTCGATCTCGATGGATTCTTCAGTAAGGGAAATGCGGTTCCTCCCCGTTCTTTTTATTCTCAGTGGAATTGGCCTTCCGAGGTAATAGTGCAGTTCGCCGTCGGTGTAATCCTTAGTTTCGCATACATGTCTTTCTGTGAGCCTTTTGGAATGCTTTAATATCCACTTAGCTTTGGCCCTTACGAATGATTCAATTTCAGAAACCGGTATTTTTAGAGGAGCACGAACTATGACAGACCCGTCGCGCCTTATATTGATCGAGACAGTTCGCCTCTTTGTCCTTTCAAGAACAAATCGTATTTCTCCCTCGGGGGTGGTGATAAGGTGCATCTGATCAATATGATAGGGTGTGATCACAATAGTTGCTCAAAGCAACTGCTAAAAATAATAGATTGGATATAAAAATAGGCGGGTCAGAACGGAATAAGTTATGAACAATAACTGTCTAAGTAGTACAAAACCAAAAATCACCAAAATGAATATGAAAAGAAGATTAATTACAGTATTGATGATGATGCTGTTCGTTACCGTTACTTTTGCACAGGGCCAGGGCCAGCGTATGCAGGCCAGGACACCCGAGGATATGGCTAAGGCAGAGACTGAGTGGATGATGAAGGAGCTGTCTCTTGAAAAGGATATGGAGAAAAAGGTCTATGATCTGCATCTGAAGTTTGCTAAAAAGCAGGCAGAAATGAGGCAGGCCGCCATGAACTCGGGCGACAGGGAGGGTATGAGAGCCAGCATGGATAAGATCAATACTGAAAAGGATGCTGAGATGAAAAAACTTCTCGGCGACAAGAAATTTGAAGAGTATAAGAAAAAAGTTGAAGAAAGAAGGGCTGCCATGAGACGCAGGTAGGGTTTTAGGTAGTTAACTTGTTTTTTGTTATTTTTAGGGGTTTGAGCGGACATCCGGTGAGGGTGTCCGTTTTTTTTATTCTCTCTTCAGTATGATCCGGGTAATTTCAGGCGGCATGCCAATTCTTACCGGTATTCCCAGAACGCCTGCACCCCGGTTAACGTAAAGGTACATGTCACCCTCTTTGTAAAGGCCATTCCATCTGGGATATGAATAAACCGAAGGACTCCATTTTAAACCACCTGCCCGTATACCGAACTGCATGGCATGGGTATGTCCGGCCAGAGTGATTTCAATATCCGGATATTCCTTTAAAATCTCATTCCAGTGATTGGGGTCATGCGTGAGCAGTATCCGAAGGTCGGCATCTTCCAATTCCTGCACTGCACCTGTGATATCAGGGTGAACAATCATAGGGTGTCTGCCGCGTGTTTCTGCCCCTGTAAGAGCCAGAGTCGCTTCACCTATACTTACAATTTCAGTGGTGTTTTCGAGCAAGCTGTAGCCTGACCTGCGTACCAGCCGGGATACGTTTTGGATCGTCATTTCAATTATATGTGCATCTTTTTCAGTCAGGTAGGTGCCTATATCGTGATTTCCCAGAACCGCATATTTGCCATACTTTGCAGTCATTTTGACAAGAATGGTGTCTGTATTACCAAACTCCCTGTAGCCCAAGGTGATAAAGTCTCCGGTGTCTAATATCAGATCGGGTTCCAGGTCGTTTATCATACGGGCCATACGCATAAGCTTACCATGATTATTATGAAAACTGCCCAGGTGGAAATCTGATATATGGACAATCCTCAATCCGTCAAGGTCTTTATGCAGTCCGGCAACCGGTATTTCAACCTCTTCAAGGGTAAACCTGAACCTTCCTATGAAGTGACCGTGCATTATCACCGTCAATATCAGCACGTATAAAACGATTCCTGCAGTAGAGAAAGCATTTGCAGGGACTGTTTTTCTGCGGCGGATCAGTTTGCCGGTGTGGTGAAGCACAATGAGCAGGGTACGGGGGAAAACAAAAGCTGCAATGACAAGATTAAGATTCATCTGTGCTGTAATTCCCCCGGGGGTGTCTTGCTCAGAACCGTGTGAAGCGCTGAAGATATAAAACAGAGATATGATAATGGTAACAAGAAGATTTCCAATGAGCAAACCCTTTCTGTTAAGGGGCTTAAGGCCTGTACTTATTTCTCTTACCAGTAGAAAGGAGATTATTGAAGTCAGAATATGCCACAGAAATAGCAACATAATATTTGTATTGGGAAAGCAAAAATAAGAGAATATTTTTTAACGGCCGGTTTGCAGGGATGTATTAGATTTGCATGAAATTGGTCTTTTACTATCGGAGATGCTGAAAGTGATAATATATGGTTCTGATTATGAGCCTGCCGGAAAAATACTCTATTCCATCATTGCAGCAAGGTATGGGGATAAGTGGTTGTTTGTAAGGCATCGTGAAAGGAGCACATGGGAGATTCCGGGAGGACATGTCGAGGAGGGAGAAGATCCTGATGTAACAGCGGCGAGGGAACTTCGAGAGGAGACAGGCGCAACGGATTTTGACATCAGGTATGTTGCCACCTATGGTGTCAGTGACGGCAAATATGCAGGTTACGGAAAGCTTTATCTTGCTGATGTCAAAGAGCTGGGCAGATTGCCTGAAGAGTCTGAGATTGCCGAGGTGATTATGGCCGATACCATGCCGGAAAGCCTGACGCACCCTCTGATACAGCCGGTGCTGTTCAGTCACATAATGAGATTGCAATGAGCCTTGCGGAAGCTTTCCCGGGGGTCAGATATATTCCAGAGAGACTTTTTTAAGCCATTTATCCTCAAGGTTGAGGGCTATTCTCTTTACTACCGATCGTCTTATTTCAAGTTCGACAGGCAGGGTAGGGTCCTGATGAGCAACATTTATCCTGGTTCCTACAATGAAATGTATCTCATCACTCTCCATCAGAAGTCTCACCATCTTGTCGGCCGGGCCTTTACCGAGTCTGACACTGTTGTTGTATGTTCTGATTATCTCACTGGCTTTCTGAAGGGTAAGTATTCCTTCTGTCACAAGATCAATCCCTTCCATGAAGCTTTCCGGGGGCAGTTCGGGGTCCTCAAAGATGAGTTCATCCACAATCCTGCGGTTTAGCTCACGTGCTATGATATCTGCTGTAGTCCCTCCGGCCAGTACTATTTTGCCGTCGAAATCCTTCACCCTGGCGGCAAGTATCTCATCTTTCTCCTTTTCGTAGGGAGGACCGGTGCAGAGAATGAGTTTGCGTGGTTCCCTGAAATATATTACTCCGCAGCTGATATCATCCTTTGCCTTGTAGTGGTCATTCTTGTAAGCCATGCTTACAATTTTACCGGCAAGGGTCAGGGCAGAGACAGAGGGCTCATTTGATACCAGTTTGGCAGCATAGGAGGAGAGCTTATCCATTTCCCATCCGAACGGCCACTCTTCGCTTCCCATACCGCTCTGAGCAACACCATCGGAGCAGATTATGATCCTGTCCTCCTTATGTGGATAAAACGAGCATGTTCTCAGGGTTTTACCTGCATTACGGCCTTTTCTGAGAGTCACCCCTTTCCAGGCAGGCTCGAAGATAGTTTTACCTCGCAGTACAACTGCCTGTGGATTGTCATATTCGAGAATAGTTGTTTTTCCGTCACTTTCAATATCGACAATTGTAAAAGTAGCATAGCTGATCTTCCTTTCACTGCATACCGGCAGGGTATTCATTATAATCTCTGCAATACGTTCAGCCTCCTTGTGTTCAACGGTGAAGTTAAGTGCCATGGTTGAGGTCAGGGTTGCAAGAATATTGGCTTTGACTCCATGGCCCATTCCATCGGAGAGTACCACAATGATCCTGTTTTCCTCCTTCAGGAACCTGTTAAGGAAGACATCACCACAGATTCTCTCTCCGTCGTGGTTTCTTTGCTGGCTGTTGACCTCTATATAGAATTCCATTCTTTCCGGTATCTTTTCTATTCTTTTTCACCGGTACCCTTACCTCTGGTATAGGAGTCAATAATTGAGTTGAGCATCCTTTCTGTTTCCGATGCTCCTTCTCCAAGGAGGAACCCGATCTTCTGCACCATCTCGAGGTTCTTGTCTATTACATCGCTGATCCGGTTAATTGTCTCTTCACGTTGAACTTCAGGCGAATAGAGATCCCTTATTATTGCACCTGCAATTTTGTTCTGCCTTATCGGAAAGACAGATATATTAAGCATCTTTTCCTCGTATGGTACATCCCTGCTGATTACCGGTTCATTTTCCCTGAACACATAAGTGAACAT
>JAWOIF010000213.1:0-3725 GCA_046484805.1 Bacteroidales bacterium | reverse complement strand
ATCGGAATTGAACTGCGGGGCTCTTCTTCCCAGGAATCCCCTAAAAAGAATTACGGCTTCACCACTCGCATGGCCGATGATGTGACAAACAACAATGTAAGCCTGCTGGGTATGCCGGAGGAGAACGACTGGATACTGGGAGGGATGGTCTTTGACACCGCACTGATACGCGACTACCTGTGCCACAAACTCTATGGCAGGCTGGGCAACTATGCGTCGCGCGCCGCCTATTGCGAGGTTATCATCAACAATGATTACAAGGGGCTTTACATTCTGCAGGAGAAGCTGAAGGCCGACAAAAACAGAATAGATGTTGTCAAGATCCAGACGACAGACAATACACTTCCTGACCTGTCGGGCGGTTATATCACCAAGGCAGACAAACTGACCGGCGGCGACACCCGGGCATGGATCATGTACTCATTTCAGAATTCCATAGTTGATTATATACACCTATTACCCAAGCCTGAGGATGCAACATCGCTCCAGACCGGATATATAAAAGATGAGTTCTTCAGGCTGGAGACCGCGGCAAAGAACAACGACGTTTCTGTGATCACCGGGTATCCTGCGATAATAGATATCCCCTCTTTCATTGATTACATGATGATTAATGAATTCGCGTCAAACCCTGATGCCTACCAGTACAGCACCTATTTCCACAAAGACAGGAACGGCAAGCTCAGGGCGGGGCCGGTATGGGATATCGACCTCTCTTTCGGCAATGACCTCTTTCAATGGTATCTCGACAGAAGCAAGACATACCTATGGTACTTCGAGGATTACTACTACAACAACGGTTCCAGATTCTGGCGCGACCTGTTTTATAACACGCAGTACAGATGCTATCTCTCAAAACGCTGGAATGAGCTCATCCAGCCTGGTCAGCCTCTGAACCAGGCTGCTCTGAGCGCACTCATTGACAGTGCAGTATCAGAAATTTCCGAGGCTGTCGCAAGGGAATACCAGCGGTGGGGTAAGATCGGGAGTCACTCCCAGCGGATTGCAGATATAAAATCATTCATGTCAGCCCGGACGGAGTGGATCACTTCAAACATAGGCCCCTACAGCGCCTGCAGTAACGTGGCCGTGCCACCACTGACGATTACGAAGATCATGTATCACCCCCAGGCCACAACACAGTTCCCCGATGAGGATGAGCTGGAATTCCTTGAGATCCGAAACTCCGGTACCACATCGGTCAACCTCAGCGGCATATATTTCCGGGGTACCGGCTTTGTTTACCAGTTCCCGGCAAATGCAACTCTGGGTGCCGGTCTGTGTGTGATAATAGCGAGCAATGCTACCGTCTTCCAGTCGAAATACGGGTTTGCACCCTTCGGGGAATTTACCAGACAGCTCTCGAACAGCAGTGAAAAGCTTGTTCTCTCGGATGCCTTCGGGAACCTGGTCGATTACGTTGAATATTCAGATGCCAGCCCCTGGCCCGATGCCGACGGTAATGGTTCTTACCTGATGCTTGCAGACCTTACTCTTGACAACAGCCTGCCGGCAAGCTGGACCGCTTCAAATGATCTTATTACTTCAATTGATACTTCGGCTGCCGGAATTAATTTCACCATTTTCCCCAACCCGGTACGGGATATTCTCAACATCAGGTCAGAGACAGAGATTAGCAGCATAAGCCTCTATGACCTGAGGGGCAACCGCATCATGGTGCTGAGATGTAACGACAGTCTTTGTACGGTGGACGTCAGCGGTCTGGTCAGAGGCACCTACATTGTCAGGGTCTTTACCGCCGCAGGCAGCCGGGCTGTAAAATTCATAAAAGGGTAAAGGTGAGGCTGTAACTTGCTCTTACTGGTAAACCCTGACATAATCAACCACCATCGTACGGGGGAATATTGTATCATCGATACCCATGACACCACCCCAGTTGCCTCCCACAGCCACATTAAGCAGCAGATGAAAACGCTTGTCGAAAGGCCAGACCTTGTATCCCGTACCTTCATTTTTAAACGTAAAGATCAGCAGCTCATCTACATATACCTTGAACTCATTACCCATCCATTCCAGTGCGTAAACATGGAAGTCTGAGTAACATGTCTGAACCCTCGTTTTTCCGCTCTTGTGGGTGCCAAGGATATGGTTATATGACTCGGTATGAGCAGAAGCTACTATGATGTTTGGGTCATATCCCACATTTTCCATTATGTCAATCTCACCGCTTTTTGGCCAGTCTCCGTACACCCAGTCGGTTGGCAGCATCCAAATGGCCGGCCACATGCCCCTGCCGTCAGGAATTTTAGCCTTCACTTCAATCCTGCCGTAGTACCAGTCTCCTTTGCCTTTGGACCTGAGCCTCGCCGAAGTGTATTTTGATCCTTCGTAATCTTCCTTATGGGCCGTGATATGGAGAAACCCGTCCTTTACCTCTGCATTCTTAAGCCTGTTGGCGGTGTAGAACTGTGCTTCATTATTTCCCCACTTCCATGCATTTCCTTCTGTGTCGAAGCTCCACTTTGCAGCATCGGGCAGCCCGGTGTAGCTGAATTCATCACTCCATACCAGAACCTTTTCAACCGGCTCTGGCTTTTTTGGTTTAAATTCCGGGTTCTCTGCCTTTTCACAACCCGGCGCCAGGAGTGCAATTGCCAGGAAAATCCATTCAAACTGTATCATCTTTTTGTTCATTCAGTAATTCTACTCAACTATAAATTCGGCATGGAGCCCCTCGTCAGAGTCAGGACCAATCCATATATCAAACTCTCCGGGCTCGGTAAGCGTCTCCCTGCCGTTGAAGAATGCGAGGTCAGCTGCCGTGAGGATGAACTCCACCTCAGCCGTCTCACCCATTTTTATATTAAGCCGCCTGTAACCCTTAAGCTCCTTTATCGGACGTGTTATGCTGCCGACCCTGTCACGGATATACAACTGCACTATCTCATCGGCATCCCACTCGCCGCTGTTGGTCACCCTGGCCTTAACCGTTATTGATCCTGTTGTGCTCATTGCATCATCAGAGAGGGTGAGATCACTGTAGGTGAAAGTTGTATAGCTGAGGCCGTACCCGAAGGGAAGCAGCGGAGTGTAGCCGTAGTCAAGATGGTAAGACTCGTAGCCGAGTGAGCTCTGCGGATTCTCAACAGGGATCTCGTCCATGGGTATCCAGGTGTTTTCCGTTGGAGGCCTGCCTGTACCTTTCCTGTAATAGTAAAACGGGATCTGGCCTTCGCCCTTCACAAAGGTCACCGGAAGCTTGCCTGAGGGTGATTCATTCCCGAAGATAAGGTCTGCCAGCGCGGGGCCTGCCATGGTTCCTCCGTGCCATGCATAGAGCATGGCGTCAGACTCGTTCAGCTCATCTCCTATCGCCAGGGGCCGTCCGGCCATTACAATGACAACAAGAGGCTTGCCCGTCGCGGCCAGGGCTGTGAGCAACTCGCTCTGAGCACCCGGCAGATCAATGTTTCCCCTCGACTGACCCTCGCCCGAGAGTATCCACTCCTCACCAATGAACAGCAGGGTGGCATCGGATCTCCTGGCGGCAGCCACGGCAGCACTGAACTGGCCTTTGTTTTTGTCACGGCTGTATTTCAGTCCGGGAACATAGTTAACCTTATTTTCGCCGAGCAGATCCCTGATGGCCTTCAGGGGTGTGACCGAGTTCTCCGGCAGTCCGTCGAAGCACCATGTACCCATCTGGTCACGGGGAGCATCTGCCAGGGGACCAATCACGGCTACTGATGTGATTTTATCTGCAG
>JAWOIF010000174.1:0-3261 GCA_046484805.1 Bacteroidales bacterium | reverse complement strand
AGTTCGACCAGAACATCGAGGCCTGCTTCCGGATCATCGAGATGCTCAAGCACCTCATGGCTGATGCCAATTGCACCAGGGTTTGTCTCTATATGTCTGTGGTTCTGCTTGCTTCCAGCCTTATATATGAACTTACTGGATTTGCATATGCTGATGTAATCGGGGCGGCCGGACTCGCATGGTTCTCGTTCTCGGAAGGAAAGGAATCGTTCGAAAAGGCCAGGGGAAAGAACTGCAGTTGTACCAACCGTGATTAGGATGACTTTGAGATATGTTTTTTTTAACTATTTTGCCACAGAATGAATAATTAAATATGATACTGATCTTGTTCGAAACAAATATTCGATAATGACGAGGGGTGAGTTATTCAACTGCAAAACCATAAAAAATTAAGTAATATGACCAGACACATTTTAACTGCGACCATCGCACTGATGCTGATAACTTTAACAGCACAGGCACAAAACTGGCAGCAGTGGCGCGGTCCGGAGGCCAACGGAATAGCCGGCCAGGGCAACTACCCTGTAACCTTCTCTGAAACAGAGGGCATCATCTGGAAGGCAGAGATGCCGGGCAAGGGAGGTTCAACCCCGATCGTCTGGGGTGACCGAATAATTCTTACATCGGCTATCGGGGAGGGTCGTGAAGGGGAAGATGGTGTGCTATGCTACGACTGGGCGGGTAATCTGCTCTGGCAGGTTAAGCTCGGCACCCAAAATCCCGGCAGGCATGCCAGGGGAACCGGAAGTAATCCATCAGCGGTTACCGATGGTGAACGGATATTTGTTAAATTTAAAAGCGGTACTATGGCGGCTCTCGATTTTGACGGCAATATCGTGTGGAAAAAAAATCTCCAGGAGACATACGTAGCGTACGAGTATTTTTGGGATTTCGGCTCCAGTCCGGTTCTTGTCGACAAAAATGTTGTCATTGCTGTCATGCATGAAGGCCATTCATATCTGTTAGCGCTTGATCAGGCGACCGGCGAAGTTGCCTGGAAAGTAGACAGAAACTACTCCAGCGGAAGAGAAACACCCCAGAGCTATACCACACCTCTGGTCATTCAGGAAGGCAATCGCACAACGATTGTAGTGTGGGGCGCTGATCACCTGACTGGTCATGATGCCACAACAGGTGAGATGATTTGGTCATATAGTGGATTCAATCCGGAAAAGAGATCAGCATGGAGAACAATCGCCTCCCCGGCCTATTATCAGGGAATCGCAGTAGTCACATACGGAAGAGGACGCTTCACGGCCGCGATGAGAACCGGCGGAAGCGGCACCATGTCAGAGAAAGAGTTTCTGTGGCAAAAGGCAGGAATAGGCACTGATGTTCCCACTCCCATTGTGAGTAACAGTGTGGTATATATACTGGGCTTTAACAGTACAGTATGGTGCCTTGACCTGATGACCGGAGATGTACTTTGGGAAACCACATTACCCGATTCTGAAGGGGTATTCTACAGCTCACCCACACTTGCAGGAGATAAACTATACATTTGCAGTGATCAGGGACTGGTCTATGTCTGCCAGGTATCCCCGGAAGGTATGGAGGTCCTTAACAGGACAAAGTTCGACGACAATTTTGTTGCTACACCTGTACTGCTTAGGGACAGGATACTCCTGCGCGGCACAAAGAACCTCTATTCTATCGGAAAGAATTGATTAACAGCACTTTGCTAGTATTCTGAGCACCTCCCTTAGCGAATCGGTCAAGCAACACGTAACCAGATAATAAATTGAGAGATTATGAAATACTACATCAGCAAAACAATCAAAGCAGATTTTGACCAGGCTGAACAGCTGGCAAGGGAATCCCTGAAAAATGAGGGTTTCGGCATTATTATGGAAATAAACGTCAGCCAGATCCTGAAAGATAAAATAGACGTTGATTTCAGGAAATACAAAATTCTCGGGGCCTGTAATCCCGGCTTTGCTCATAAGGCGTTGCTGGCTGAAGATAAGCTTGGCGTTCTTCTTCCCTGCAATGTTATCGTTCAGGATTTAGGCAATGGTCTTACCGAGGTGGCAGCCATGGATCCTGTATCAACAATGAGTGTCGTGGAAAATGAGTCGTTGAAGGTTTTTGCCGAGAGGATAAGGGAGAGCCTGGTGCGGGCCATAGAAGCATTATGAGAATCATACAGGTAGTCCCTGCTGAATACGGTCTGGGAGAACCATTCTTCAACGACAGCTTTGAAACAGACCCGAGTCTGGGGTTGACTGTTTCTATGGTGTTTTAATACCGTTTCACTTTTCTTTTAGGTCAACACCACAATTATTGCAATACTTCGCCCTTTCACTGTTTTTGGACTCACACTCGGGGCATTTGGAGTTGTTGTCTGATGTTTTCGACATCTCAACAGTAACAATACCTGTTGGCACGGCAATGATCGCATAGCCAATAATCATTGTAAATGATGAAATAATCTTTCCTAACACGGTTAGGGGCACGATATCACCATAGCCTACGGTTGTAATGGTAATTATTGCCCAGTAAATACTTTGGAAAATACTTGTAAAGCCGTTTTCGGGCCCCTCAACAACATACATCACTGTTCCGAGTATTATAACAAAACAGATTACTGTAAAGAAAAAGATACCAATTTTGTATGCACTTGCTTTTAATGCTATAAGCAATGTGTTACCCTCGCGGCTAAAGCGTACCATCCTTAGCACTCGAAAAACCCTTAGCATACGAAGAATGCGTATAATAAGGAGGTATTGATAACCGTAAAAAAGCAGGCTAAGGTAGGTTGGGAAAACAGCCACAAGGTCAATAATTCCCCAGAAGCTGAAAACATATTTGTGGGGCTTGGGGCTAACGTATATACGCACAGCGTATTCTATTGTGAAAAGAATGGTGAAGAACCATTCGGCAACAGTAAAAGTTCTGTTAAAAACGGGTGAGAGAAGAGGAAGGCTATCGAACATGGCAATAAGCACGCTAAGCCCGATAACCCAAAGAAGTATAACATCGAATTGCTTTCCTTGCTTAGTGTCGCTTTTAAATATAATGTTGTAGACTTTCGGCTTATCCATTGTACTTCAGTTAGAAAAATTACCTTGATTCAATTCACCTGAGTTGGTATTGGTAAAGGAGCTGTTCCCTCTGCATTCCAGTTTGGAAATCCGTGTAATAAGAATCCTATTCATTTGTTTCAACTTTCAATTGCGAAGGAATTGATGGTTCATAGTTTTTTATCTCGACAACAGATGCCGGCAGACTGAAACCGTTGGCAATTAATGCAACAACAAC